>NZ_JBIMJQ010000025.1:0-29610 GCF_043674215.1 Streptococcus sp. A22 | reverse complement strand
CTATCCCAAAAAATGTTTGGGCTACAAGTCACCGAGAGAATTTCTTATAGGTGGCTAACTCGGAATTGAAATTTGCCTTATATAAAATGACACATTATCATCTTCAAAAAATGTACAATTGAGCCTTTTACCTCACTGCCATTTTCGATATTATTTTGCACAATTGAATCTCCAACCAAACTACGTTCTCCTCATCCAATACTGTACTTTATCAGTGTCTAAAATAAAGTACAAAATAAAAATAAAGTACATTTTTTAATCAATGTACTTTATGCTTCTATCCCAGTATTATCAAGGGTTTAGACCATGTTAGGTCAATTGTTCATAAATTTTTAGTTTTAATTTTATAACAAAAAAATTTTTTAGTAAAAATCAGCTAAAAATGTACTTTTGCATATTAAATATTATGTAAACTATTTTTTATTTATTTGATAACTGCATCATTAACTCCATAGCTGTTTCTTGATTACGGAGATAGACCTTGATGCCTGTTGATTTGACCCGTTTTGTAAAGGCACTTTGACTGAGTTTCAGTTTCTGAGCTAGGGATTTTTGCTTAAAATGTTCAGAATAAATGCCAGTCTCTACCAATCTTAGGATGAATTGCTTTTGCGAATGACTCCACCGATCTCGCATAAAATCGCTGGTCGCTAAAAGACTGTTAATGACCTTGTCAATATGGGGATAGTCGGAAGAAAATCCGTTGGCTCTACTTCCGTAATCGTCTTGTGTCTGGATCAAAGTTAGAGCTTTCTCAGCCTCACGCTGAGCTTGAGAATTGCTTGAGAAAATGCTGGTTTTCTGCACTGCATCATCCAGCTCACCCAAACCAATTCCTATTTGCAACTGATAACCTTCGGCCAGAGACAGATGTAAATAATCAAGAATTTGCAATAAATCCGCGTTGGGTTTGACTTGAGCCTCTAGCAGTCCACCTCTATGGAGAGTAAAATCAGTCAATAATTGACTAGCATAAACCTGATTTAGACGACTAATAATCGTAAGAATGTTTATTTCTGTTTGTGATTGTCTTGATAAAGGTGTAATCTGGCCAGTAATCATCATCATTTTATTCATAATTCCATTTTAAGGGAAAAATATAAAAATGTCCATTATAATGGAATTATGATTAAAATATTTGTTATGCAACTAGGTCATTACTAAACTTCTATTAAGACTGAAAGAAACTATTCTAGCACTTACCTGACTTTTTTACCTTTTACATATTAAAACCCAGCTAAATTGAATAATCAGTCTAGCTGGGTTTAGTTAGTTTATTGTTGTAAGGATAAATATAGATGAATGGAAGATTCTAGCGATTTGCCCAGGCGATATCAAGATTTAGAGTCTCTTGAGTTGTATATTGTGCGCGATATGGATTCCAAATTAAATTAGCTACTGACGAAACATTCTCATTAGTATAATATCCATCGTATTGTGTCAATCCATGAAGTTCAATGATATCATTAAGTTTTGCAGCGTAGGCTGTATCTGTTGCGTATGTACCAGTTAAAGCATTAGTAGCATCCAAGTAGCTACTGGTGTTGGAACGCCAAACACTGTTAAAATAAGGTTGGTGAACAATGTTTACGTAATCAGCTAAAGACTCATAATAACTTGGATAAGTACGAAAATAATCAACGATATCATAGGTATTTCCATATCCATCATCTTCCCATGTTTGAAGGGATACAGATTGTCCATTGTATGCTCCCTTGATACCAAATAAGTTATTGTACGGGGAAATTGATAACCCAGATTGTCCATAATTAGATTCATGTATAGCCTGTGCAATCATGACAGATGGATACAAATCATAGGCGTTGGCTAATTGCTGCGCAGATGGTGCAATTGTATTGATAAATTGTTGTCTATAATCTGCCACTACATATTCTGTAGCTTCAGCCAGTCGAATCGTCTTATTCCCAAATACAAATAAACTAATCGTTAAAAAGACAATACCACTGCCAGTAATATTGAGAGAGGATGTTTTTTCATTGATTGAAAATATTGACCTCTTGAATACTGCATAATACCTAAATCCTTTTTCATAGTTTAATGGTAATCATTATACAATTTTCAGACATTAATACTCAAGATAGTTTACTTTATAACTTATATTACAAAAAAAGTTTACATAACATTCGTTATGCAAACTTAATTGTTAGTTATTCTTCTACCCATACGGAAACCGAGCCTGGATTGACATAGAAACGCCCCCATCCATTTTCATCTAATTGAATGGTGTCTTGTCGATGACCGGTTGCATCTACAAATACTTTTCCAGCATTTAAAGTTCCCATATCTATGTCTTTGTATCCTTCATCTGCATTGCTGATAACGCAGGCTAGACCTTTAGGATGCTCATTATCCCCTTGGCAAACCCAACCAATACAATTTGGATGATCGAGATAATCAATCTGTGGACCGTAGGTATGATGTTGACGGATAGCAAGTAATTTATCCAAGATTTCATTGAAGGCAGCTTGTCCAAATTCACCTGAAATACCGTAATAATCACCGTAGAATAAGGTTGGCAATCCTTGTTGACGTAGCAAAATTAAGGCGTAAGCAGCTGGTTTGAACCAATCTGCGACTGTTGATTCTAGCGCCTGTCCACGTTGTGTATCATGGTTTTCGACAAATGTAACGGCAAAATCAGGCTTTGTTTTCACCAAGCTACCATCAAAAATGGTCCGTAAATCGAAAGATTGCCCTTCATTACCCGCCTGAAAGAAATTCATGTGGAGCGGAACGTCCACCAAGTCAAGTTGGTAATCTGTACCGTCGATATAACTTTGACTATCTGCTTCACTGTCTTTCCAATATTCTGCGAAAGCGTACAGGTCAGGCTTAATTTCTTGTCGGACAAATTCCATAAAGGAAGCGATAAAATCTTCCCCAATATGCTTGGCAGCGTCAATCCGAAAGCCATCAACCTGAGTTGTTTCGATAAACCATTTTACCCAATCTTTGAGATGCTCTACTACTTCTGGGTGTTTGAAATCAATGTCATTGAACATCAGGTAATCGTAGTTCCCGTGCTCTCCGTCGACCTGATCTTGATTGGCCCAGCCCTTGTTCTCTCCTACGATTTGATAAATGCCCGTTTCATTGTGGGCGGCATCAAAATCAAGCCCTGTGAAATGGTACCAATGCCACTTAAAATCATTGTAGACATCGTTACGACCTTGGAAATCATAACCAGTATAACCCTTGATTTCATAGGGCTCAGAAAGACTTTCTTGCCGATTATCAGGGTTCATCCGACGAACTTGGAAGCTTTCTTGGTAGTCTCCACCAGCCTTGTGGTTGAGGACAATATCCGCAATCACTGCTATCCCTTGTTCGTTGAGAGCATGAATAGCAGCCAGATACTCATCTTTTGTTCCGTATTTGGTTGGAATGGTGCCTTTTTGGTCGAATTCTCCCAAATCAAACAGATCATAAATCCCATAGCCGACGTCATCTGGTCCTGTCGCTTTAAAGGCAGGTGGCGTCCAAACATGGCTAATTCCTAATTCTTTCAGATGCGGAGCGTCATTTTTTAGCCGATTCCAATGGTCGTGATCAGCAGGCAGATACCATTCAAAGTATTGCATTAATGTAGAACGTGTCATCAAATCTTCTTTCTATTTGTGGAGAACGAATTATTTACGCTTTTTCTTAGCTTTTTTCATCTTGTTGACTTGACGTTTCATGGCCTGCTCCATGGCAAATTTTCCAATCTTGCCTTTGAGCCCACCACCAAACATGGATGACATGTCAGGCATACCAGCCCCGCCCATCAGTTGGCTCATATCGGGCATTCCGCTACCACCCATCATATCTTCTAAGGCAGACATATCCATATTGTTTGGCATATTTTTCGGAAGATTATTAGGGTTAATGCCCATCTGTTTCATCATTTTGCTCATGTCACCAGACATCATGCCTTGCATGAGGGATTTTGCTTGGTTGAAATCCTTGATAAATTTATTGACTTCGACAAAGCTATTCCCTGAACCTTCCGCAATCCTACGGCGACGGCTCGGAGTTAATAAATCCGGATTTTCTCGTTCTTCAGGCGTCATTGAGGACACAATGGCACGCTTACGAGCAATCTGTTTTTGGTCAACCTTTAGATTTGCCAGAGCTGGATTGGTTGACATACCAGGAAGCATTTTGAGCAAGTCTTCCATCGGTCCCATGCTTTGTACTTGGTCGAGCTGGTCAATGAAATCGTTGAAATCAAAGGTGTTCTCGCGCATTTTTTCCGCCAGTTCCAATGATTTCTTCTCGTCGTACTCCTTGCTGGCCTTTTCAATCAGCGTCAACATATCCCCCATACCGAGAATACGAGATGACATACGGTCTGGATGGAAGGTTTCGATGTCTGTGATCTTCTCACCAGTACCAGTGAATTTGATAGGTTGGCCAGTAATGTGACGAACAGAAAGCGCCGCACCACCACGCGTATCACCGTCAATCTTAGTCAAAATCACACCAGTGATCGCCAACTGGTCATTAAATTCCTTGGCAACATTAGCGGCCTCTTGACCAATCATGGCATCGACTACTAAGAGGATTTCATTTGGTTGGACAAAGTCTTTAATATCACGCAATTCCGCCATCAGGGCTTGGTCAATCTGCAAACGACCGGCCGTATCGATGAGGACATAGTCATTGTGGTTGGCTTTGGCTTGTTCCAAACCTTGGCGCACAATTTCAAGGGCAGGAACTTGGTTGCCCAATTCAAAGACAGGAACGTCAATCTGTTGCCCTAGCGTTTTCAACTGGTCAATGGCCGCTGGACGGTAAATATCCGCCGCAATCAAGAGAGGACGCGCATTCTCCTCTTGCTTGAGTTTGTTGGCCAATTTACCGGTAAAGGTCGTCTTACCAGCACCTTGAAGACCAGCCATCATGATAACGGTTGGAATTTTCGGTGATTTGATAATCTCAGCCGTTTCCGAACCCAGAACCGCCGTCAATTCTTCGTCGACAATCTTGATGATTTGTTGAGCTGGATTGAGGGTATCGATGACTTCGTGGCCAATGGCACGCTCACGCACCTTCTTGATAAAATCTTTGACGACTGGCAAGGCTACGTCCGCCTCAAGCAAGGCCAAACGGATTTCCTTGGTCGCTTCTTGAATGTCGCTCTCGCTGATTTTTCCTTTTCCACGCAGATTTTTAAATACGTTCTGCAAACGCTGGGTTAAATTTTCAAAAGCCATGTGTTCTCCTTTTAATCTCGATTATCAATGCTGGTTAGGACAGAGATTTTTTCATGCAAAAACGCATCTTCTGGATATTTTTCCAAAATCTCATCGAAAATTTGGCTGCGCACAACATAGTCCGAGTACATGTGCAACTTCATTTCGTAGTCCTCTAACAATTTTTCGGTTCGTTTGATGTTATCATAAACCGCCTGACGGCTCACCTGAAATTCCTCAGCTATCTCTGCTAAACTATAATCATCCGCATAATATAGCTCGATATAGTTCATTTGCTTGTCCGTCAATAAGGCAGCGTAGAATTCAAATAAGGCATTCATTCGATTGGTTTTTTCAATTTCCATAAACTTTATTATATCAAAAATTCTAGCGTTAATAAATAAGAAAATCCGTTTCTAGTGGGAAAACGGATCATTTGTTTGCATAATTTTATTTACGTCTATTTAGAGAGTTTTAAAACGAGCGAAAATACTCAAAAACCTTTGACTTTTTTGTCAAAATCGTGTATACGATGTACGGAGGTATACTTTTATGAATACTGTGAAAACGCGTAAGGTAGTAATTCACTGGCAGTAACCATTCCTAAAGAACTAGGTATTAGTGAGGGCAAAGAATTCCTTGTCTACAAAGGAGTTGATGATGTGATTATTCTTGCGTCCAAAATCCCTAATCCCTTTGACAATATGGAACCCTTCATCATGGAAAATGACTTTGAAGGGGAGGTGTTACTCGATAATGAAGGTTGAATATATTCCTCAAAAGCAGGATATTATCTGGATTGATTTTGACCCTTCTGCTGGCAAGGAAATTCAGAATCGCCGTCCTGCTTTAGTTATCTCCAGTCAAAAATACAGCCGAGCAACAGGTTTCGTCGCTGTCTGTCCTATTACACACGGTGCAAAAACTTTAGAGAGCCGCGGGCTATCTGTGCCGATTGACTCAGAAAAAGTCGCCGGATTCGTCAATCCTACGCAACTCTATACTTTTGATTTCATAGCTAGGAATGCCAGCAAAATCACACAGTTAGATACTTGGACTTTCCAGAAAGTCATTCAGCTTTACAATTATATTTTTGAATAGAGTCGAAAGGCTCTATTTTGCTTGCTCTTTTCCTAATTATTCTCCAAATAAAACTCAAAGCGTTCGCCAACGTACTGGCTGTTCACAAATTCAAAGGCCTGGCCGTCATCCAGGTAGGAAACCTGCCTCAGAGCCAAAATTGGCTGATTTTTGCTGATGTCTAGGTAGTTAGCCACCTTCTCATTGGCCAGCCGTGCAAAAATGGTCTGCTTGCTGGTGCCGATTTTATAGCCATTGTCCGTCAAGGTCTTGAAGAAATGGTTGGTCACTTCCTCCTTGGGAACGCTTTTAATCAGACGCTCCGGAATGCTGGCAACTTCATAAACGACAGGGACATTATCAGCATAGCGAACCCGTTCCATCCGGACGACATATTCCCCCTTGGTCAAGGCTAGCTGTTCAACTTCTTTCTCATTTGGTTTGGTTCGAGTATAAGACAAGAGCTTGCTACTCGGCTTTTTGCCCTGCAAGAGAACCAACTCTGTAAAGGAGGTCGTGCCGCGCATCTTTTCTTGAACCCGAGTGCTGGCCACATAGGTGCCGGAACCGACCTTACGCTGGAGCACTCCTTCTTCGACCAGGAGGGTGATGCCTTGGCGCAGGGTCATGCGGGAAACGCCGAACTCATCGGACAGGTCACGCTCGCTGGGCAGGCGCTGGCCAATCTTCCAAACACCCTGGTCAATCTGCTCCTTAATCTTATCGTGAATGGTAATATATGCTGCTTTCATTTGTCAAACCTCTCTCCGTCTAGTCTACCAAAATTAGACCAATTTTACAAAGGTCAGCTGTTTTTTATGAGTAAAAATAAGGCAGGCAAACAATGACTGGTAATCTGCTTTAATAAAATGAGTAAAATCTAGAAAAAAACGAACATGGGATTTCAAAAAAATCGCCATAGTTTGGAAAACTGATAATTGGCAAATATAGTTTGGAAAATGTTCGTATTTATGGTAAAATAGCTATCAGTATTTGAATGATTTTCAAATGGAAAGGGAAAAACATGACAAAACAAGATGTCCAAAAAATTATCGTTCTGGATTATGGTAGCCAGTACAACCAGCTGATTTCACGTCGCATCCGTGAATTCGGTGTCTTTTCAGAACTGAAAAACCACAAAATTACTGCTGAGGAGGTCCGCCAAATCAATCCGATTGGTATCGTTCTTTCTGGTGGGCCAAACTCAGTTTACGCGGAAAATGCCTTTGACATTGACTCAGAAATTTTTGAACTGGGGATTCCAATTTTGGGGATTTGCTACGGTATGCAGCTAATTACCCATAAATTGGGCGGTAAGGTGGTGCCTGCTAGCGAGGCTGGTAACCGTGAATATGGTCAGTCAACACTTGAACTCAAGGCTGAGTCTGCTCTTTTTGCTGACACTCCTTCTGAGCAATTGGTTCTTATGAGCCACGGTGACGCTGTGACGGAAATTCCAGCTGACTTCCACTTGGTCGGTCTGTCTACGGATTGCCCTTATGCTGCCATTGAAAATATCGAACGTCGCATCTACGGTATCCAGTTCCACCCAGAAGTTCGTCATTCCGTATACGGTAATGACATCTTGAAGAATTTTGCCTTTGGTATCTGTGGTGCGCGTGGTGACTGGACCATGGAAAACTTCATCGAGACTGAAATCGAGAAAATCCGTGCAACTGTTGGAGACAAGAAGGTTCTTCTGGGTCTGTCTGGCGGTGTGGACTCGTCTGTTGTCGGTGTCCTTCTGCAACGTGCAATCGGTGACCAGTTGACCTGTATCTTCGTTGACCATGGTCTTCTTCGTAAGAATGAAGGCAAACAGGTTATGGAGATGTTGGGTGGCAAATTCGGTCTCAATATCATTCGCGTAGACGCTTCTAAACGTTTCCTAGATTTGCTTGCTGGCGTATCTGACCCTGAGAAGAAACGTAAAATCATCGGCAATGAATTTGTTTACGTATTTGACGACGAGGCAAGCAAGCTGACAGATGTAAAATTCCTGGCTCAAGGCACGCTTTACACCGATATTATCGAGTCTGGGACGGATACGGCTGAGACAATCAAGTCTCACCACAATGTGGGCGGACTTCCAGAGGATATGCAATTTGAGTTGATTGAGCCGCTCAATACCCTCTTCAAGGATGAAGTACGTGCGCTAGGTACGGCACTCGGTATGCCTGATGAGGTTGTGTGGCGTCAGCCATTCCCAGGTCCTGGACTGGCTATCCGTATCATGGGCGAAATCACCGAGGAAAAACTCTACACTGTCCGTGAGTCAGACGCTATCCTCCGTGAGGAAATTGCCAAGGCTGGCCTGGACCGTGATGTGTGGCAGTATTTCACGGTCAATACTGGAGTTCGTTCGGTAGGTGTCATGGGAGACGGTCGTACTTATGACTATACCATTGCTATCCGTGCTATCACTTCTGTCGATGGCATGACAGCTGACTTTGCTAAGCTTCCGTGGGATGTCCTTCAAAAAATCTCTGTCCGCATCGTCAACGAAGTCGACCACGTCAACCGCATCGTCTACGACATTACAAGCAAACCACCAGCAACAGTTGAGTGGGAATAGAATAAGTTACTCAAAAAACCGCATGAAATAAAGTGTTTCATCGGTTTTCTTTTATCGTTAGCACCAGTTTAGCACCAAAATATAAAAACTACCAAAATTAATGGTAGCTCATCCTACTTAAAAGCAAATATATTCTTTCTCTCTTTCTCCTACCCTATTTTGGTGCCTTTCTGGCTCTTCAATCTTGGCTTGGGACTTGTCTTATTTGCCATGTCCATTTCTCGGGCTCCTGCTATTGCCCTCATGCCCGATTTGACATCCAAGCCTTTGCGTAGCAAGGCTAATGCCATCATCAATCTTATGGGTGCTGTCGGTGCAATTCTAACGCTCATTGCCCTAGCCCTGCTGGTCGATAAGTCAGACCAGCCTGACTATACTGACCTCTTCCTGACAGTTGGACTCATTTTGCTAGTCAGCTTTGCCATTCTCCGCTGGAAAATTGATGAGAAAAAATGGCCATCCCAGTCCAAAACGAAGAGTACAAGACTAGAGGAACGGGCGAGCTCGACAAGGAAGTCAAGATTTCCCTTTTTTTCCTGCTGGTGTCCATCTTCCTGTGGTTCATAGCCTACAACGGCATTACGACTGCTTTTTCACGCTATGCTATCGCTGTCTGGGACATGGATGCTGGCCAGGTGGCACGCTCGCTCATGCTGGCTGCTATTGCAGCAATCATTACCTATATTCCCTCTGGATTTTTAGGGACAAAAATCGGTCGCAGAAAGGCGATTTTATTAGGAATTTGCCTGTTTTCCACGACCTATCTTCTCGGTATCATCCTGGCCACTTTTTCAGCCCTGGTCTATCTGTCTTTTGCTATTATGGGGGTGGGTTGGGCCTTCATCAATGTTAATTCCCTGCCTATGATTGTAGAGATGAGTCATGTTGCGGATGTGGGCAAGTACACTGGCATGTACTACACTGCCTCTATGGCGGCGCAGATTGTGACTCCCTTCTCATGGAGTTGCTGGGATTGCCCTATTTCCCTATGCCCTCCTCTTCTCCATCCTGTCCTTCCTGACCATGATTTTAGTCCGGCACGGGGATTATTCCTAGAAAGGTTGCTATGCTTTATTTACTCGGATTCCTCATTCTCATTGGTTTATTGATTTTTTTGCTCAAACCTCGCATGGGGCGGGTTGACTTTGGTCCTTTCTGGGCTGGGATTATGCTCACAGGGGTTTTTATGATAATAGCGGAGCTGCACCGGAAAATAGTCTGGCAGCCTATGCTCTAGCTGTGCAGAAAGGCTACGGTATCGAGTTTGACATCCGGATGACCAAGGACAAGGAACTAGTCCTCATCCATGACCCCAGCTTGCTTAGAACCTCTGGCATTGACCAAAATATCGAAGATTGCCACTATCAAGAACTGCAAAAATACAAGCTTTTAAATAGCCAAGAAGGCATTCCTCGCCTAGCTGATATCTTGGATCTGGTAGCAGGCAAGGTGCCTCTCATCGTAGAAATCAAGTCGGAGAGCAGGGACGTTCTGGAAGTCTGTCAGCGCGTGACCAGCTATCTGGACAGCTACACAGGAGCTTTTATGGTGGAATCCTTCAATCCCCTGGTTGTCGCCTATTTTAAAAAACATCGCCCTAACTATATTCGTGGACAATTGTCTGGTGATTTAAGTGGGCAAAAGGGGCTGATTTACTTTGCTATCAAGCACCTGCTGACTAATTGTCTCACACGACCAGACTTTATCACCTACGAGCATGAATTTCAGAAAAATCCATCGCTCAATCTAATTCGCCTGCTCTTTCGCATCCCTCTGGTGGTCTATACAGTAAAGACCCCTCAAGCATACATTAGCAATAAAAAACGCTTTGACATACAAATCTTTGAAGGCTTTGATTCCAAGGAAATGTAGTCAGAGCATTTCTTTTTAAAAATAAGTTTAACAAGTTTTACTTTTAACTGGATTTGCAGAAAATTTTCTGCTATACTGGTTTTATGAAAAAAATGAAACTTGGACAACTCCTGGATTTACCCACTTTTCACCAATTATACAGCATTCCTATCGAAAGAAAAGCCGAACAGCATGAGAATTATATAATCGTTTTTAGCCAGGGCGAAACGCTTTTTGTAGACAGCCAGAGTGAGAACGGTCAGACTTCCCAAGCCCGCTTTGCCAGTCATTTTACAAGGGAGCAACTCCTGATTGGCCTTGGTGCAGTCCCTCTCGATAGCTTGGATACCTGCCGTATCCTTGACATCCAGCCAAATATCAGCCATAGAGGTGCTACGACACCTTATTTGCTGGAAAACTATGGTAGCTTGCCTCATTTTAAGAAAATGGCAGAGCGTTACCGAGTTCATGAACGGTCGATCATCTTTGACCCCTACCGCTATTCTTACACGGTAGATGAGAAAAAAATTGCCAAGGACAGAGGATTTACAATCGTTGACCAGAAGGATTACGAAAAAATCCGTGATTTCAAGCCTTTCTTGCAAACCAATCGTGGCACGATCTATGCCCTTCCCTGTACGTATCATGACATCAAACGCCAGCAAGAAACCAAGATTTATATCATGGGCTGGTATTTTTATAACCAGCAAATCAAAATCTCCTGGAAACCGTCCCATTCACGAAAGGCCCGATGGCGCTCCTCGATCATCTTTATTGACAAGATTACTGATAAATTCTTCTTTCAAGGAGAACTCTATAAAAAGGGAAGCTTCCCAATATTCCTAGAAAATCTAGCCCTTTCCACTGGAACCTCTCAAAAATTCCCCGCAGTTAAACAGACCTATGACCACTTCTTGGACACAGTAAACCAGCAGAAAATTGGAACCGGTGTACGGAAAAGTAAAAACTGGGCATGAAACCCAGTTTTAGAATATTTACCTGTAGAGCTAAAGGACATTCAAATCTTCAGCTGTTTCTTATGGCTGGTGGACCAGTTGGTTTTCCTTATCATAGATTTTGCCATTTTGGTAGACCCAGTAGAGCGAACCGTCATTCCCTTGTAGCAGATTATAGGGAATAGACTCTGTCCGAGTATAATTTCCTTCAATGACAATCCAATCCTTGTCGCCTAAGATCATTTTGGCATAGTCAATGGTATCCTGCCCACTCTCTAGTTGGATCCCTATGTTTAATTCTGAAAAATCTTTTCCAGAAACTTTTGTGGTCTCAGAGCTACTGGTGCTAGTTGAACTACTTGCCCTTGTCGATGAAGAGCTGCTAGATGGGGAACTGCTGGTGCTTATCTGCCCTATTCTTGTTTTATTGGTGCAGGCACCTAAGAACATGGCAGATAGAAGTAAGATGGATAAACTGTTTCCAAACTTTCTCATAGCAAGACCTCCTACTCACGGTGAATGGTAAATCCTGTTGCTTGCTTGGTGGCCATGATCGTCATATCTGAAATCTGCACATGGGCTGGTTGATTCGTTATAAAAATGGTGCAGTTGGCAATATCTTCTGCCTGAAGTGCATCAATCCCTTGGTAAACTGTTGCTGCTCGCTCCTTGTCTCCATGGAAACGCACCTGGCTGAAGTCCGTCTCCACAATTCCTGGTTGCAATGTTGTCACCTTGATGTTTTTATCAATGGTATCAATGCGGATACCGTCGCTCAAGACCTTGACAGCAGACTTGGTTGCAGCATAAACAGCCGCACCTGCATAGGCATAAATCCCAGCAGTTGAGCCGATATTGATGATGTGACCATTATTGTTTTCTACCATTTGTGGCAAAATCTGGCGGGTCACAGTCAACAGACCACGAACATTGGTATCAATCATAGTCAACATATCAGCCAAATCATATTCTTGGAACTTATCCAGTCCCAAAGCCAGACCAGCATTGTTGACCAAGACGTCCAACTGTCCAACTTCTTTCATAATCTGCTGGCACTGCTCTATAACTTCTTCTACATTTGTTACATCAAACACAGCCAAAGTCACATTGATGCTAAAACTTGTTTCCAAGTCCTTTTTAATCGTTTCTAGCTGTTCCTTCCGGCGCCCAGTAATAACTACATTATCACCGTTTTTGGCAAAGGCATATGCAATGGCCTTCCCAATTCCGCTACTTGCACCAGTAATCATACAGGTTCTTGTCATCTTGGCACACCTCCGTTCATATTTCTATTATAACACTTTTTAAGAGGGAGGGTTAAAAAAGATTGATAAGGCGCATCAGATACATGTTAAATTGGACCTGGCGTGAATAGTACATATTGCCCCCGTTGACATAGAGCTTGCCGCCATTGACAAGAGCAAGTGGATGCCAGTAGGTATAAGTTTCTAGACTAGTATTACCCAAACTTGGTGCGACTACTGTTTTGGAATACTCCTCAGCCAAATTCAGGGAGTTCTCACCTCCATTTGCAGCCACATAATCAATATAGGTCTGCCCAAAATTGTAGGCCTGAACTGCCGTCCAAACATCCACCCCACGTTCTCCTGCCAGCTGCAAATTCTGACTGAGATAGATAACACCTTGGCGGATGCTCTCCTTGCTATCTGTAATGGCATTAATGTAGCCTGTCGCAGATTCACTGGACTGCATAACGTCGACCTGTTTTCCCTTTGTCTCTGTATAAATCATAGCCAGTACCAATTCTTCATTTGCTGCGGTATCATTTTCAGCCAGGACTTCTTGGACCAAGGGCTGAAAAGTCATGACCTGCTCAACCGCATGATAGGTCTGGTACAATTGATAACAAAGAAAAACAAGGACGACAAGAAAAATCGTTCTTGTAATTTTTTTCATTTATTTACTCTTAATATCTTCGATGTTTTTAATCAAAATGGAGTAGGTTCCGTTAGGATTTTGGATGAACTCCACCGACTCTGCATCCTCATAGACTGAATTCGGTACAATCAGCTCGATGCCATTTGATAGGGACAATTTCTGATTTTCAAATTTTTTGAGCTGACGGCTGGCATCAATCTCATCAAAGGAAACCTTGTCTGGGATGACTTCCTTCAGCTGGTCGACAAAATTCAAGCGGGCTGTGAGATTGTTGTCAAAAAGCTGGTCGGCCAATTTCTCAGGCGATAACTCATTGTCCTCTTCCAAATGATTATAGATAGCCGACTTGACCTTGGACTGGAATTGGAAATCCCCTTGATGAAAACTATCCGCAATTTTTTGTGCGGTCTGCTCAAGGGCCTTAATGGATTTTTTGGCAGAATGGGCTGGCGTAACTTGCAAAAGATTATCTGAAAAATAGTTGAGAAAGGCTCCGTTGTGCTTGATTCTCTTCTCAATCAGGTGGTATTTGTAGGTCTGCAAGTTGATGATGAGGGCTTCGTCAGGTGCGGAGCCTGGACCAGGCAGATTGTTCTGGGTAATCTTCAACGGGCTGTCGCTTTCCGAGCCAACGTGGGCCAGGTTTTCACGCAGAGAAATCCGCAAAAATCCAAAATGTTCAATTCCATTTTTCTCAAAAGCCACAAAAATCAAGTCATTGGTCTTAAGGTTTTCAGAAATTGAAAACTCTTCCTTCCAGAGATTGGCAATTTTGACCGAATTTTCCATCAGATTTCCTGACAGATTTTCTAGGAAGGGATTTTCCGAATCAAATTGGCCAGTTTTGGCCTCGTCTGAAAAGACACGTTCAATTTTTTTGCGTAAATATTCTTCTATTTTAGGACTGACAGTCAAAAGCTGGTCGGCAAGGACCAGCTCTGTATCGTCAGGACTAAATTGATGTATGATTGCTTGTTTTACAAATATATCCATTTTTAATTTTCATAGAGTGGGAAGCGGTCTGTCAAGCTGCGAACATCTTGGCGGACTTGTTCCAACACAGTTTCATTTTCAGCATTTTTCAAGGCTGTAATGATGAAGTTAGCTACCTGGCGGCACTCTTTTTCCTTGAAACCACGAGCTGTCACAGCCGCTGTCCCGATACGAATACCAGAGGTCTTAAATGGAGACAGGGTTTCAAAAGGAATAGAGTTCTTGTTAAGGGTAATGCTTACTTCATCCAGCAAGTTTTGGGCAACTTTTCCGTTTTCAACGACTTTGGTCACATCAACTAAGAAGACATGGTTGTCTGTTCCACCAGAAATAACACGGAAATTCTCGTCAGCTTTGAAGACATCTGCCATAGCCTGACAGTTTTTGATAATCTGGCTTGCGTAGTCTTTGAAGGATGGGTCCAAGTTTTCCTTGAAGGCAACAGCCTTAGCAGCAATAACGTGCTCCAATGGACCACCCTGCATACCTGGGAAAACTGCAGAATTGATTTTCTTAGCCAATTCTTCGTCGTTGGTCAAAATCAAGCCACCACGAGGGCCACGAAGGGTCTTATGAGTGGTTGTGGTAACAATATGTGCATGTGGAACGGGATTTGGATGAAGACCAGCTGCAACAAGACCTGCGATATGAGCCATATCTACCATCAAGTAAGCACCAACTTCATCAGCAATTGCACGGAATTTTTCAAAATCAATGGTACGAGAATAGGCAGATGCACCTGCAACAATCAATTTGGGTGAGACTTCTTTTGCACGAGCCAAAATTGCATCGTAGTTCAAGACTTCTGTCTCCTTATCAACACCATAAGCTACGAAATTGTAAGTCTTACCTGAGAAGTTGACAGGAGAACCGTGGGTCAGGTGACCACCAGCAGACAAATCCATACCCAAAACAGTATCGCCTGGCTGAATGAGCGCCATATAGGCTGCAGCATTAGCCTGGCTACCAGAATGCGGTTGTACATTGGCAAAGTTAGCACCGAAAATTTCCTTAGCGCGCTCAATAGCAAGATTTTCAATCACGTCAACCACTTCTGTACCACCGTAATAACGTTTACCAGGGTATCCTTCCGCGTATTTATTAGTAAGAATAGATCCCTGAGCTGCCATAACAGCCTTAGAAACGACATTTTCAGAGGCAATCAATTCAATATTGTGTTGCTGACGATCTTCCTCGTCCTTAATCGCATCCCAAAGTTCTTTGTCAAATTCTTTATAATCAACTATATCGAAAATCATCTATGATACTCCTATTTTATGGTTAGACGTGGGTCAATCTGCAAATTCAATTTCAGGTACAGCAGCCAAAATTTCTTCCTTGGTGATGGCACCTTGACGCAAAATTCGTGCTTGCTGACCAGAAAGGTCCAAAATGGTCGAATCTACACCAGTCAGGGCTTGATCATCCTCAAAGCCAACCAGCTCTTGAGAAAACTGGGCCTGAATATCCTGGAAATACCTTCCGCTTTCTTTTCCTGATAAATTAGCAGATGGACCAATGAGAGGGCCAATCATGTTTATCAATTGTAAGGTTTTTTCGTGCTTTGGCACCCGAAAACCTACAGTTGCCAGACCCGAATTTATCCAAACAGGAACATTTTCGTTCGATTTTAGGATAATTGTTAGGGGACCAGGCATAAAACTATTATACACTTTTTCAAGAAAAAAGGGAGGATTTTGACTAAAATAATGAATATCGTTCAGGGTTGACACATTTAGGTTCATAGCCTTGTCACGCGGACGTTGTTTGAGCTCGTAAACATGATTGACAGCGGTTTCCGACAGGGCCTTGGCAAAAAGCCCGTAGACGGTCTCCGTCGGCATAATGACTGCACCGTCGTTTTCAATTATTGTTCGGAATTTATCCATTATCATCAGCAACCACCTTTCTATCCTGGCCAAACTGGTCCTTCAGTACTCGGACATTTTTTTCTGGGAAATGCTGACGCAGCAAATCAGACACCTGCTGCCCTTGTTTGTAGCCAATTTCAAAGTAGATTTTTCCATTATTAGTCAAAAATTGACCAGCTTGCTCAATGATATTTCGATAGATAGCCAAGCCATCTTCTTCTGCAAAGAGCGCTACATGTGGCTCTGATGCAAGGACATTTAGCCCGACCTCAGCCTTATCATCTGGCGAAATATAGGGCGGATTGGAGACGATGATGTCAAAGGTTCCAGAAATATTTTCAAACAAATCGGACAGGATAAACTGGACGTCAACCTTGTTGCGCTCAGCATTTTCCTGGGCTAAAGTCAGTGCGTCGGGTGAAATATCTACTGCAACTACATCCCAATCTGCTCTAGCATGAGCAAGAGAAACCGCAATAGCACCGCTGCCAGCTCCAATGTCCAAAACTCGTAAATTAGCTCTGCTATTTTCCGACAAAACCAAATCAACCAACTCCTCTGTCTCAGGTCTCGGAATGAGCACCCGCTCGTCCACCTTGAAACGCAATCCGTGAAAGTCCTCGTAACCAAGGATGTACTGAGCTGGCTGATGCGCTTTGAGCTGCTGAAAAATCTGCTCGATTACATCCCGCTCCTCAGCCGACACTTCTTGACGAAGTAGCAAGACAAAGGCGGTCAGATCAAGATTTTTCAGACCTCGATAGACAAAAGAGAGGCTCTCAGGCTCCTCTCCCACTGCCAAAAGCTCTGCCTCATAGACAGAAAAAAGTTGGGCGTATGTCATTACTTATTCAGCTCTTCCAGTTTTTGCGTTTGATCATAGAGTACCAAGGCATCGACAACCTCATCCATCTTACCAGACAAAATGGTGTCCAGTTTTTGCAGGGTAAGACCGATACGGTGGTCGGTCACACGGTTTTGCGGGAAGTTGTAAGTACGAATCCGCTCCGAACGGTCACCAGTGCCGATGGTTGACTTGCGCTCAGCATCTTGCTCGTCTTGGGCAATTTGGGCAAAATGGTCAGCCACACGCGCTCGGATGATTTTCATAGCCTTGTCACGGTTCTTTTGCTGGGTACGCTCTTCCTGCATTTCGACCTTAATGTTGGTCGGCAAGTGAACGATACGAACGGCAGTCGCCACCTTGTTGACGTTCTGACCACCAGCACCAGAGGCATGGTAAATGTCGACACGAAGGTCTTTTGGATCGATGTCATATTCCACTTCTTCTACTTCTGGCATAATTAGGACAGTTGCTGTTGAGGTGTGGACACGACCTTGGCTTTCTGTCACAGGGACACGTTGGACACGATGTGCTCCTGATTCATACTTGAGTTTTGAATAAACGGATTGACCAGAGACCATGGCAACTACTTCCTTGATACCGCCGACACCATTATAAGAAGCCTCCATGACTTCAAAGCGCCAGCCTTGGCTTTCTGCGTATTTTTGGTACATGGTCAACAAATCGCCAGCAAAAAGTGCGGCCTCATCACCACCAGCTGCACCACGAATTTCCAAGATAATGTTCTTGTCATCGTTAGGGTCTTTTGGTAAAAGAAGGATTTTGAGCTTTTCTTCATAAGCCTCTTTATCAGCCTTAGCTTGTTTGAGTTCTTCCTTAGCCATTTCTTCCAAATCAGCATCGCCAGAAGATTCTTTAATCATCTCTTCTGCATCGATAATGTTTTGAAGTACAGTCTTATATTCGCGGTAGGCTGTTACTGTATCACGAGTCGTAGCTTCTTCCTTAGACAACTCCATAAAACGCTTGGTATCGCTGACCACATCCGGGTCAGACAACAATTCACCAAGTTCCTCGTAGCGATCTTCCACCGCCTGTAATTGATCGTAGATGTTCATAAAATTAAGATACAAAGCCCGTTAAACAAGCACAGTCAAAATAGGAATTTCGGCCAAGTGTTACAAACACTTGGAGAAATTATCTTTTTGACACAGCTTGTAGGGCGTGTTCGATTCCTTTCTGTAATATGTAGGTCAAGAAACAGGCACAGTTCGTAGCCCGAATTCAGTTCCTTTCTTAAAATTTGGAAGGAACACACTTCTAGTTATCTTATATGCGTGTTCCATTCCGATCTCTAAATATGGACAGATTTGTAATTCCATATTTCTTTTTATGATTCAAAATGGCTAAATTTCTGGCGAAAAATAATGTTTGCGGCAAACTGGGATATAGGTTTCGTTGCCTCCGATTTGTATTTGCTCTCCCTCGTAGGTCGGTTTGCCGTCCTGAGTTCGCAAGACCATGGTTGCTTTCTTTGAGCAATACTGGCAAATGGTTTTGATTTCTTCAATCTTGTCCGACAAGAGTAACAAATGTTTCGAGCCTTCAAACAATTCATTTCTAAAATCATTTTTAAGACCGAAGGCCATAACTGGCACACCGAGTTCGTCTACCACACGGGCCAGGTCATAGACGTGATGACGTCGGAGAAACTGAGCCTCGTCGATGAGGACACAATAAGGAAGCGGGTCCATTTTCTCAATATAACCAAATACATCCATCTGGTCGTCAATGGCCACCGCATCTCTTCTCATACCAATTCGACTAGAAACGATTCCGAAAGCATCACGGGTATCCAGTGCCGAAGTCATAATGACAACGGGTTTTCCCTGCTCCTCGTAGTTGTGGGCTACCTTGAGAATTTCAATGGTCTTACCAGAGTTCATGGTACCGTATTTATAGTATAATTGAGCCATTTTTCCTCTTCCGTTCTAAAATTTCACTTCCTCCATTTTATCATAAAATCACTATTATGGGAAAGAGAAAAACAAGCCCAGTTGAGCTTGTTTGGAAATCATGGCCACATGAATAAATTTAAAACCAACTCTAATAGCATCTCACCCCATTTGGGCTTCCATTTATAGAGAACCAGGATGGTGTAAATAGCAGAAAACAATGTTATGGTTACCAGTATGGGTCCGATGATGGTGCTGATTGGAAACACTGCCATTGCAAAATAAAGGGTAAATAGACCTAGTAACAAAGCTAAGATGATGCGGTATGCAGGTTTCATAACAGTCCCTCCTGTTTTATCTACTCGCAACCAATTCCGTCGCCATCTCTGTCTAGGTGACTTCCATAACCAGGTTGACCTTGATAGACCGGAGCTGCTCCTGCTGCTCTCGCTGCCTTACAGTTCGGATAGTAAACATTGCTCGCAGGTGCTTGCGCAAAACCATGGATTTGACCTTGTGATTGAGCCGCCGCTTGAGCCTGGGCTGCAGCTTGCTCTTCAGCAATTCGTTTGGCCTCAGCCGCCTGGCGCTCTTCCTCCTCTTTACGAGCCTTTTCTGCGATAGCCTTCTCAGCATTCCAGTATTTGATGACAACCTTGCTATTTTTCTTATAAACAGTATCCTTCTGGGAATCCCAAGCCTTCCCATCTATTTCAATAACGCTCACCTGACCATTTTTACTGATATCATCTGTTTCGGTAGCAACTTCGGAAATCTGAGTGAAGCCCGCAGCAGTAAATAACTCCTTATTTTTTTCTACTGTTGCATTTGAAATATTCTTAGGTACTTCAGCAAAGTTTGAAAAATCATAGTAACTGATGACGATTGGCGTTGCTTTTTTTAAGATAATATCTTGCTTGGTATCTAGTCTTAGTTTCTCACCATCTACTGTAATATCGCGGATGGTCCCGTGTTTTGATTTGTCCTTTTCTTCAATTTTATCCCACTTTACCTGTGTAAATCCGACTTCAGTCAGGGATTTTTCTAAATCTGCCTTATTTTTAGTCTCCAAAGCATCCTGTGGAAATTTCAAATTGTCCTTGCTAGCATCAAAATAAGTTACTTTGACAGGAAGACTTGTCGAATAAAAGTAGCCTTTCTGATAGGAATAGAGACCAATTTCCAAATTCTCTACTTGATCGTGCTTGTCATTATTTCCATCTGCCAACAACATAACAGAAGATAGCTCAATATTGTCAAACCCTGCCTCTGTCAACTCTTTTTCAAGCTCAGTGACATTTCCAGGATAGGAAAGATTGCTTATTTCAACCGCATCATCTTTCGGGGCATGATAAGATATGGAAATCGGTACATTTTTTGAGGCAGTCCCTTCTTTCCATTCTTCGCCATCAACAAGAACAACTTCTACCTTACTACTTTCATCAATTTTTCCGTACTCTAAATCTGCAATTTTTAAACTTTCCTTGATATTTTCAAATCCAGCCTCTTTATAGATTTGTAGAACTTTTTCAATAGGTTGGCCGTAAACTTGTTCTTTCGCCGGCAACTCAGCAGTCGTCAATTGAATTCCTGCAACACTTGTTACCAGCAAACCACCTACTACAGTAGCTGTTTTTCTGTTGAAAATCTTTCTGATTTTACCTTGATTTTTAATCTTACCTAGCATATCTATCTCCTTTCTTTCACAATATTATTATATAGAACAAAGGATAAAATTGCAATTATTTATAAAATACTTGAATAATTTTTTTACTGTGATAAAATATTCAACAAAAAGGAGAATTTATATGCCATTTGTACGTATTGATTTATTTGAAGGTCGCACTGAGGAGCAAAAAATTGCCCTAGCTCGTGAGGTGACAGAGGTTGTTTCGCGTAATACCAACGCCCCGAAGGAAGCTATCCATGTCTTTATTAACGACATGAAAGAGGGAACTTATTTCCCGCATGGCGAAATGAAACGCAAATAAGTAAAAACTGACTTGTCTTCTTTCAAGTCAGCTTTTTCTTATTGCTTATCATTTTTTACAATATATCGTAAGCGTAGATTCAAGGAAATCCCGCAGGTGAATATCCCGACAATCAAGCCAATCCAGTAAGCTTTTGGTCCCAAGTCCGTCAGACTATCCAGCAACCAGGCAATAGGGAAGGTCATGGACCAGTAGGACACCAGGCCTAGCACAAAGGGAAAGGTGGTGTCCTTGTAGCCCCGTAAAATCCCCTGAATCGGTGCTGTAAAGGCATCTGCCAGTTGGAAAAAGAGGGCAAAGACCAGGAAGTCAGATGTTAAGGCGATAAATTCAGGTTCTATACCATAAAGACCTGCTACCATTTCCCGATTAAAATAAAGGAAAGTCAAGGTCAGACTGGCAAAGAGAACGGCTGTCAAGCGGCCAATCAGACTGTACTGCTGGACATCTTTCAGGCGTTTTGCCCCGTGTTCGTAGGAAACCAGAATAGGCAGGGCCATGGAAATGCTGAGCGGGAAGGCATACATGAGAGTCGCAAAATTCATAGCTGCCTGGTGGGCCGCAATGGTCTGCGCAGAATATTTGGACATGTAGAGCCCGACCACTGCAAAAATGGCTACTTCTGCGAAAACCTGCAGACCGATGGGAAGACCGATTTTTACCCCTTCTTTGAGCATGGCAGGATTAAAGGATGTCCAGTCCCACACTTGGTAGGATGCAATCCGCTTATTTTTCCTCATGACCAGGACAACCACTGCTAAGACTGCCCAATAAGCCAAAGCAGTCCCAAGTCCAGCACCTGATCCGCCCAGGGCCGGCAGTCCCAATTTCCCATAAATCAAGAAATAGTTAAAGAGGGTGTTAAAGGGAACCAGGAGCAACATGAGGTACATGGACAGTCGGGTCAGACCGAGGGCATCGAAAAAGGACCGGCAGACGCTGAAGATGAGAAAAGGCGGGATGCCAATGGAAATATAGTAGAGATAGGACAGAGCAACTCCTGCAACTTCAACATCTAAGCCCAGCCAGCTCAAAATAGGCCTAGCAAAAACAAAGACCAAGATATACAAAATTAAGGCCAAAAAGCCAGACAAATAGACAAACTGGTGAAATTCTTCGCGAATCTTGTTCTTATCGCCCTTGCCCAGATGATGGCCGATAATGGGAACCAAAGCCGACACAATCCCTGTTAAAAAGGAGAAAAATGGGTTCCACAAACTGGTCGCCATAGAAACACCCGCCAAATCAAGGGTACTAAACTGTCCCGTCATCATGGTATCGATGAAAGAAGCCGAAAAGTTAGCAAATTGATAAATCAAAATCGGCAGAAAAATTTTTAGAAAGAGAAGAAACTTTTCTTTTATTGTTTTAGTTGGATACATAATCGGTCCTTTAATCTTAGTCAATCTATTGTTTCAAGAAAAGGACCTGCACTGCAAGTCCTCTATTTCATTACAAACATAAATTAAATCGAATCGCCGTTCCAGATGGAATTTTTCACGACGACATAGTCCACATGGCGCAGGCTGTTCAAATCACGACCACCTGCGTAAGAAATGGATGACTGCAGGTCCTGTTCCATTTCCACCAAAGTATCCTTGAGATGCCCCTTAGCTGGCAGGAGAATTTTCTTGCCTTCTACATTTTTATAAGCACCTTTTTGATACTCAGAGGCCGAGCCGTAGTATTCTTTGAATTTCTCTCCGTCCACTTCAATGGTTTTACCCGGACTTTCAATATGCCCTGCAAAGAGGGAACCAATCATGACCATGCTGGCACCGAAACGGATGGATTTGGCAATGTCACCATGCGTACGGATACCACCATCCGCAATAATGGGTTTACGAGCCGCTTTAGCACACCAACGAAGGGCTGCTAGCTGCCAACCACCTGTACCAAAGCCTGTCTTAACCTTAGTAATACATACTTTACCCGGACCAATGCCGACCTTGGTTGCGTCAGCACCCGCATTCTCCAACTCACGAACCGCTTCAGGCGTCCCAACATTTCCTGCGATAACAAATGTCTCTGGTAACTCTTTCTTAATATGCTTGATCATCTTGATGACACTGTCCGCATGACCATGCGCAATGTCAATGGTGATAAATTCGGGCACATCGTTTTTCAAGCTAGTCACAAAATCATATTCATAGTCTTTGACACCGACGGAAATAGAAGCAATCAAACCTTGGTCATGCATCCGTTTGATAAAGGGAATGCGTCCTTCTTCGTCAAAACGGTGCATAATGTAGAAATAACCGTCCTTAGCCAGCATCTCCGCCACATCCTCATCAATAATGGTCTGCATATTGGCCGGAACTACAGGAAGTTTGAAACTATACTTGCCCAAAGTCACCGTCGTATCCGCCTCAGAACGGCTGTTGATAATACACTTGTTGGGAATTAACTGAATATCCTCATAGTCAAATACCGGCATTTCGTTGTACATAGCTTTACCTCATTTTCTGAACTATCTTCCGAAAAATACATTGTTTTTTCGTTTTTTAATCAACTTACAGTATAAATTATATACTATCGTTTGGTTTTTGTCAAATATAAAACCATACAGATGAATGAAGTTCGTTTATTCTCGTTTATTCAACGTTTAGAACGTCACTTCATTCGTATTATTCGATTTTTGAGAATATTTTAGAACAAATTCAAAAAAACATTCTTGTTTTCTGAATGAAATTGCCCAAACAACCGAAAAAATCTCCAAAAACTGAAGATTTTTTAATCAAATTCATATAACTGCGGAAATTTTGCACATTCTGGATTTTTCGGATGGCAGACTTCCCGTCCAAAATAAATCATGGCCTGATGGGCTGGGAGCCAGAGTTCTGGTGGCAAAACTTCCGTGACCCGCTTTTCTGTTTCCAGTGGCGTAGCGGATTTTTTAACAATATCATGGTGTTTGCATATGCGACCGACATGCGTATCCACCGCAAAAGCTGGGATGCCAAAGCCGACACTCATGACGACGTTGGCGGTCTTTCGCCCTACTCCAGCCAAACTTTCCAATTCTTCACGCGTCTGTGGCACCACTCCGCCGAATTGATCCAACAACTGCTGGGCGCATTCTTTGAGGAATTTAGCCTTGTTACGGTAAAGACCCAAGCGTGAAATATAGGGCTCAATGTCTTTGACCTCGGCTGCTGCCATAGCCTCTGGTGTTGGATAGGCCTCAAACAAGGCAGGTGTTGCCTTATTGACCGCCGCATCTGTCGTCTGAGCAGACAACATGACCGCTACCAGCAGTTCAAAATGATTTCTAAAATCCAAACTTGGCTTGGCGTCTGGATAGAGGGCAATAATTTCTTCAATCACTTTTCGTGCACGTTTTTTTGATAATACCATGTAAACCTCTTTCTTGATTGTTTACATTATACCACGAAATCTATTTTCCTTAACTTAAAAAACACTTGGTCCGTTAACCAAGTGTTATCTTCTACTTCCGATACATTTTAAATTGTAGGAAGAGGTCATTATAGAGACCGAGCATTTCCTTACCCAGATTATCATAGACTTCCATCTCTTTCATGGTTTCCTCGGAAGGATAGAAAGCCTCGTCATTTTGAGTTTCTTCATCCAACATAGCCTTGGCTGCAGGAATCGGCGTTGAGTAGCCAACATATTCCGCATTGCGCAGGGCATTTTCAGGACGAAGCATGAAGCTCATAAAGGCATGGGCCCCGTCGATGTTCTTGGCTGTCTTTGGAATTACCATATTATCAAACCAGAGGTTAGAACCTTTTGACGGTACGACATAGTGCAGGTTTTCATTGCCATCCAGCATTTCACTAGCCTCACCTGAGAAACTGACAGCAATAGCCGCCGCATCCTGAATCATGTAACCCTTGATTTCATCAGCAACAATAGCTTTGACATTCGGAGTCAAGTTATAGAGATGTTCCGCAGCTTGGGCAATTTCAGCCTTATCCTGCGAATTGAGACTGTAGCCGAGAGATTGTAGACCAAAGCCCATAACCTCACGGACACCGTCAATCAGCATGATATTGTCACGATATTCCTCAGACCACAAATCCTCCCATTCCTGTGGCGGATTGTCAACCATGGTTTCATTGTAAACAATTCCCAGGGTTCCCCAGAAATAAGGAATGGAATAATCATTGTTCTCATCAAAGCTGAGCCCCATAAATTGCGGGTCGATATTTTCCAATCCCTCAATTTTCGACTTATCCAACTTGATCAGCATATCTTCTTCAGCCATCTTAGAAATCATGTACTCAGACGGCACAGCCAAGTCATAGGTTGTCCCACCCTGCTGAATCTTTGTGTACATGGACTCGTTGGAATCAAAGGTCTGGTAATCAACCTGGATACCGGTTTCGGCGGTAAATTCGTCCAACAATTCTGGGTCGATATAATCACCCCAGTTATAGATGACCAATTTATCAGTGGTTCCTTGGGTAGAATCAGCCTCTAGTTTGCTAGAAATTCCCCAAAGCACGAGAATGATAGCAAGAATACCAACAAAAAATGATGTCAACCGTTTCATTAGTTTGCCTCCTTCTCACGCGAAATAAAGTAATAACCTACGACAAGCACAATACTGAAGAGGAAGACCAGGGTGGACAGGGCATTGATTTCCAAAGAAATCCCCTGACGAGCCCGTGAGTAAATCTCAACAGACAGGTTTGAGTAGCCGTTTCCTGTGACAAAGAAGGTCACGGCAAAATCATCCAGCGAGTAGGTAAAGGCCATGAAGTAGCCTGCAATAATGGCTGGAGTCAAATAAGGCAACATGATTTCTCGGAGCATTTGTGGTTGCGTTGCCCCCAAGTCATAGGCTGCGGAAATCATATCAGCATTCATTTCTTTGAGTCGTGGCAAGACCATGAGGACCACAATCGGAATCGAAAAGGCAATGTGGCTGAGTAAAACAGAGACAAAGCCCAGCTGGAAACCAATCATGGTAAAGAGAATCAGGAAACTCGCACCAATCATAACGTCCGGTGCTACCATGAGGATATTGTTGACCGATAAAAGGGCATTCTGAAACTTCTGCTTGGACTGGTAGATATAAATGGCACCGAAGGTCCCGATAATTGTCGCAATGAGCGAGCTGAGGAAGGCTAAAAAGAAGGTTTGAGCCAAAATCAGCATCAGGCGACTATCTCCCAGCATGGCTGAGAAATGCTCTAACGTAAAACCAGTAAAGCCATTCATATCTCCACCTTCATTGAAGGCATAGAAAATCAAATAGAAAATTGGCAGATACAAGACAAGGAAGGCAATGGTTAGATAAATCTTTGCAAACTTTTTCATTTATTTCTTCCTCTCTTTCGTTAGCCACATAATGGCCAGCATGGCAAGAATCAAGACGACACCAATGGTGGAGCCCATGCCCCAGTTCTGGGTTGTCAAGAAATGCTGCTCAATGGCTGTACCCAGCGTAATCACACGGTTACCACCGATAAGGCGGGTCAACATAAACAAGCTCAAACTTGGGATAAAGACCGCCTGCACACCTGAACGAACACCATTCATGGACAGAGGAAAAATAACTTTTGTAAAGGTCTGCCAAGGAGTTGCTCCCAAATCTCGACTAGCATTGATAAGATTAGGATCTAAATCATCCAAGGCATTGAAAATCGGCAAAATCATGAAAGGAATTTCAATATAAGCCGCAACAGTGATAAATGAAAAATCTGTAAAGAGAATTTGCTGGGCACCCAGGCCAATAAATTCCAAGAACTGATTGACCGAGCCGTGTTGACCAAAAATCCCGATAAAGGCATAGGCCTTAAGCAAGAGGTTGACCCAAGTCGGCAGGATTATCAACATGAGCCAGAGTTGCTTGTGCTTGAGCTTGGTCAAAAAATAGGCTGTTGGATAGGATACCAGCAAAGTAACCAAGGTAATCAAACCTGCGTAAAAAATGGAGTTAAAACTCATCCGCAAGTAAGTATTATTTGGCGAGTTAAAGTAGGTTTGGTAGTTGGCTAGGGTAAAATTGTCATGAATATCAAAGAATGACTTAAAGACAATCAGGGCAACAGGCGCCAGTACAAAGAGGAAAACCCATAAAGCATAGGGGATGGCAAAGAGCTTAGAGGTTTTCTTCATTGCGTTCCTCCTCAATGGCATTGATCAAGCCATCTTCCACTTCTTCGACTTCTACATATTCCTCGATACGGGCATCAAATTCTTCTTCCGTTTCGTTGAGACGCATGATATGGATGTCTTCTGGTTCAAAGTCCAGACCGATGACCTCACCGACAATAGCCTTGCGCGTCGAGTGAATCATCCACTCATTGCCCAAATCATCATAGGCGATGATTTCGTAATGAACCCCACGGAAGAGCTGGGTATCCACCTTAACCTGCAACTTGCCTTCTTCAGGCAGGGTAATCCGCAAATCTTCCGGACGGATGACCACTTGTACCTCTTCATTTGGACGCATACCACCGTCCACAGCCTCAAAACGCTTGCCGTTGAACTCAACCAGGTAGTCCTCAAGCATGCGACCAGGCAGGATATTGGACTCCCCGATAAAGGTCGCTACAAAATGGTTGATTGGCTCATCATAAATGTCAACTGGTGTCCCTGATTGAACAATTTCACCATCATTCATGACGAAAATCCAGTCAGACATAGCCAGCGCCTCTTCTTGGTCGTGAGTAACAAAGACAAAGGTAATGCCCAGACGCTGCTGCAATTCACGCAATTCGTATTGCATCTCGGTCCGTAGTTTCAAGTCAAGAGCTGATAAAGGCTCATCTAGCAAGACAACGCGCGGTTGGTTGATGATTGCACGCGCAATGGCCACACGCTGACGTTGACCTCCAGACAATTTCTGGATGGCACGGTTCTCATAACCAGATAAACGAACCATCTGCAGAGCCTCTTTGACACGGCGATCAATTTCAGCCTTATCAACCTTGCGTAATTTTAGTGGAAAAGCCACATTTTCAAAGACGGTCATATGCGGGAAAAGGGCATATGATTGAAAGACAGTATGGACATCCCGCTTGTTGGTCGGAACATCATTGATCCGCTGTCCATCCAGATAAATGTCACCAGACGTCGCATCCAGGAGACCTGCGATAATATTCAAAATCGTTGATTTACCGGAACCAGAAGCACCAAGCAAAGTATAAAACTTGCCTTCTTCCAGTTCAAAACTAATGTTTTTCAAGACAGTTGTTCCACTGTCCTCGAAGACCTTAGAAACGTCTTTAAATTCAATAATTGGCTTTTTCAATTCTCATAAATTCCTTCTTTAGGTAGACTAACAGATTCCAGGCTCTGTTGGGCCTATACCACCTCGTGGGCAAGAACACTGCCCGTCATATTACCTG
The DNA here is from genome assembly GCF_043674215.1 of Streptococcus sp. A22. NCBI lineage: Bacteria > Bacillati > Bacillota > Bacilli > Lactobacillales > Streptococcaceae > Streptococcus > Streptococcus sp. A22. Next base: position 1,111 of record NZ_JBIMJQ010000025.1, on the reverse strand, counting down.
CTACGATAAGCCTCACCCCCTCAATTGTACCGATGATTACAAACTATCGCCGATAATCCGAACCTCTCTCTCCAAGGTTACTCCTGAAAATTCTTTGACTGTTTCAATGACATGAGCAATCAAGTTTTCATAATCCTGAGCTGACCCATCCGCTACATTGACCATAAAGCCTGCATGCTTTTCCGAAACTTCCACACCGCCAATACGATGCCCCATGAGACCGGCCTCCATGATGAGCTGGCCAGCAAACATTCCTGGTGGACGCTTAAAGACAGATCCACAAGAAGGGTACTCCAGTGGTTGCTTAAGCTCGCGCAAATGTGTCAATCGGTCCATTTCATATTTGATAACCGGATGATTACCAGGCTTCAAGGCAAATTTGGCAGATAGGACAATTGCCCCATTTTCCTGCAGGATAGATGACCGATAACCAAAGCGCAAATCACGATTGTCCAAGGTTTCGACATAACCAGCAGGAGTTAAAATTTGTGCAGATACCAAGATATGGGCCACTTCACCACCATAAGCACCGGCATTCATATAAACAGCACCGCCGACACTACCAGGAATGCCGCAGGCAAATTCAAAGCCAGTCAAGGAATGAAAGAGGGCAACCTTGGTCGTCTCAATCAGGTTGGCACCTGCCTCAGCCTCAATCGTATAGCCAGAAACCGTCACTGAGTTAAGCTTATCCATCCTGATAACAAAGCCCCTGATGCCACCATCACGGACGATAATATTACTAGAATTTCCTAAAACCTGCCAGGGAATACCTTCACGATTGGCAAATTCTACGATGCGTACAATCTCATAGCGATTACGTGGAAAAGCCAGGTAGTCTACTGCACCCCCGACTTTTGTATACGTATATTCCTTTAAGGGCTCATCAAATCGAATATCGATTCCCTCAAGCTCCTGTCTAATCTTATCCTTCATTATCATTCTCATTTCAAAAATAGATATACGGTTCATATTATACCAAAAATTTAACTAGATTACGATTATTTTTGGACAATTGCATCAAAAACAAAAAATCCCGCGTTGTAAAATGAAGTGCAACAAAAAAGACATGTTCGTCTGATATACTAGAATTCCCCAACTCAGTATAGAA
>NZ_JBIMJQ010000024.1:0-33088 GCF_043674215.1 Streptococcus sp. A22 | reverse complement strand
TCATTGACGATTTATATTGCTATAAATCACCCTGCACGTTTGGTTCGTCTTCTTTAATTTTCAAAGGTCTTGTCGTCGCTTGCGACAACTATATCAGTATATCACATCCCTGATTTCCTGTCAACTACTTTTTGAAACTTTTTTTCGTTTCTGCTTCGCCAACAGTCCCTCGCGAGACAACTTCATTATTCTATCATCTATATCTAATACTGTCAATAACTTTTTAAAATTTTTTTTGAAAAAATTACCTATTGCCTTATTCTAACTGTCTGCCGGGCTATAAATCTGTTCCTTGGCTTGCTTTTTCTTTCAACTCTGACTGCTTGGCGCGCCGTTGTCTGAAGAAGTCCTGCATGATTTTTGCGCAGTCATCTTCCAAGATTCCCGACTCGACTTCAACTCGATGATTGAGACGTGTATCTCGCAATACATTGTATAGGCTACCTGCTGCACCAAATTTTTGATTTGGGGCTCCGTAGATAACTTGTGGGATTCGGGCTAGTCCGATGGCCCCGCTACACATAACACAGGGTTCAATGGTTACAAAAAGGGTTGTATCTAGCAAACGCCAGTTCCCTTCAAAGTGATTAGCTTCTTGGATGGCCATGATTTCCGCATGCATGATTGCCTGGTTCAGTTCCTCACGCGCATTGTGACCTCTACCAATAATATTACCATCTTTGACAATTACACATCCAATCGGTATCTCATCCTTGGCAAGTGATTTTTCTGCTTCCTCCAATGCAGCCCGCATGAAGCGTTCTTTTTCTTCTAATGTAAATTCCATACTTCCATTATAACAGAAAAAGAGTTCCCGAAGGAACTCTTATATTTTTGTTTAACCCAAACGTTGTTTGGCATCGGCAGCACGTTGGAAGGCTTGACCGACATAGTTGATACAAAGCATCATGACCAAGATGAAGATGGCTGCTGGCAACCAAATCCAAGTCTTGTTTTCCAAGATATCCGCGTTACGGGCATTTGAAATCAAGGTACCCAAACTTGGGACAGTCGATGGGAGACCAAATCCAAGATAGGTCAATGAGGTTTCAATACCAATATTACCTGCAAAGTTGAGTGTCAAGTTAACGATAATCAATGAACTCAAGTTTGGCAGAATTTCACGGAACATAATCATAAAGTCGCTTGTTCCAAGTGTTTTGGATGCATTGACATAATCCAAGCTTGCCTCTGACAAGGTTCTTGTACGGAAGAGACGGGCCTTGGCTGTCCAATAAAAGGCACTCATAATCAAAATAAAGTGATAGATGGTGTAGTTTTTAATTACTGTTACAAAAACAATAATAAGCATGGTTACTGGCAAAATCATAATGAAATCTACAATTCGCATCAAGAAACCGTCTAAACGACCACCATAATAACCTGAGATTAGACCAACTGAGATACCAACAATACTAGTAATAATAGTAATGGTAAAACCAATAATAATCGAATTACGGGCACCGATAATCAACTGGCCAAAGATATCTTTACCACCTTCATCGGTTCCTAAGATATAACCATCAACTCCTGGTTCCAAATAACGCCCTAAAAGATTGACTTTCATCACTTGTTCTTGATCTAAAATCAATGCTCCAATGAAAACACCTAAAAGAACTGTTACCAAGATAATCAATGAAGTCAAAGCCAGCTTATCCTTCATAAATTCTCGTGCAATGACACGAAAACCACCTGGAGGAGTTGAAGCTGATTGTACTTGTTTTTTATTTTCTTTACTCACCTTGCTCCTCCTTCTATTTCACACGGATACGTGGATCTACAATACTCATGATAATATCTGAAATCAAAGTTCCCAACAAAGTTCCCATACCAAAGATTAACAAGAGGGCCAAGATGACACTGTAATCACGGCTTGAGATAGAGTTGAAGAACAATTGACCAATACCAGGATAGGTAAAGATATTTTCGATAAAGATAGATCCACCAATCAAACCTGTCAATTCGTAACCCAAGAATGATGCAATAGGCAAAATAGAGTTACGGAAAATGTGACGGTTGTATACCACGCGTTCCGGCACACCTTTAGCACGAGCTGTACGGACATAGTCCTGACTCTTCGCATCGATAATTCCGGTACGGAGGTATTGAATAGTTACAGTTGTAGATAAGATGGCCATGGTAATCGCCGGCAAAATCATATGATGGAGACGACTTAATATAGCTGCAAATCCTTCTACCCCACCACCGATAGAACCACGTGTTGGAAACCAACCTAAACTAAAACCAAATAACCAGAGCATCAAGATTGCAAACACGAAAGTTGGCGTTGAGAAAGTCAAGAAATTGTAAACACCAATGACTTTATCAGCAAGTGAATTTTGATAACGACCCGCAATCATACCTAAAGGAAGGGCAATGGCATAGGTCAAAATCATGGTAAGCAATGATAACCAAATTGTATTATTCAAACGCTGCATAATCACATCGATAACTGGTTGCTTAAAGAGGAAGCTTTGTCCAAAATCACCCTGCAAAAGATTTCCTACCCAGCGAATATATTGAACCGGAATTGGATCATAATATCCCGCTGCAATCCGTTTTTGTTCAATAATAGCAGGGTCAATATTAGGGTCAATCATACCGGTAAATGGATCACCAGGCATCATTTTTGCAACAAAGAATGCAATGACACTCAGAATGATAATCTGAGGAATCATCATGAGTAAACGTCGTAATACTGTTTTCCACATCTTAGTTCTTACCTCCTTCTGGAAGGGCTACTTGATGAGTTGCTGAAAAAGCTTTTAAATCGTATACACGACCGTTTTCATCATAGTACTGACCTTGTTTTTCTTGGTACTCCTTTTCTGCAGCCAAACGTTTTTCCTTATTTTTCAAACGATTCACCGGATCAATTGATGGAATCGCTGACAAGAGACGTTTGGTGTAGATATGCTGTGGAATACTATAAATATCATGTTTATTTCCTGTTTCTACAAAACGACCACGGTACATAATGAAGAGTTCATCACACATGTGCTGTACCACACCAAGGTCATGAGAAATAAAGAGATAGCTAAGTTTAAATTCATCTTGGATACGTTTCATATAGTTTAAGACCTGAGCTTGAACAGACAAGTCCAAGGCAGAAACTGGCTCATCAGCAATAATCAAACGTGGGTTACTAGCCAAGGCACGAGCTACTCCAATCCGTTGACGTTGACCACCTGAGAATTCATGAGGATACTTAATTAAAGCTTCTTCATTGAGACCAATTGTATCCAAGAGCTGAAGAACTTTTTTCTTTTCTTCATCTGGTGAAAGTCGGTCAAAGTTACGAATTGGTTCTGCAATGATGTCCAAAATACGTTTTTTCGGATTGAAACTTGAAAGTGAATCTTGGAAAATCATCTGAACATCACGATTAAAGTTGCCTTTTTTTCCACGTGATTTGTTGGTTACATTTTGTCCTTCATAAATAATTTGTCCTGAAGTGGCACGCTCTAAACCAATAATTGCTTTACCAATCGTTGATTTTCCTGATCCTGACTCACCAACCAGACCATATGTCTTACCTTCTTCGATTTCAATGTTTACACCATCCACAGCATAAACATGATCAGTAACACGGTTAAAGAAGCCACTACGAATTGGATAATGGACTTTTAAATCTTTTACTTCAATAAATCCCACTATTAGGCCTCCCCTTCAAAATAGAATGTTTCATGGCAAGTACAACGTACAAAATGGTTAGGTCCAACTTCATGCATAACCGGATTTTCTTCGTGTGTTGCTGCTTCAATCCACGGAATACGTGGTGCAAATCGACAACCTTTACGCAGCATCTTTGTAATTGGCGGTACAATTCCGTCAATTACATGCAACTCACCGCCTTCATTTTCTGATTGCGGATTTGATTTCAAGAGAGAACGAGTGTATGGATGTTTAGGATTGGTAAAGAGTTCCTCAACAGGAGCAACTTCTACAAACTGACCACCGTACATAACTGCTACACGGTCTGCCGTTTCTGCCACTACTCCTAGGTCGTGAGTAATCAAAATAATACCTGACCCTGTTTCTGCTTGAATATCATTTAACAAATCCAAAATCTGTGCCTGAATAGTTACATCCAAGGCCGTTGTCGGTTCATCGGCAATAATAATCGGAGGTTTACAAGATAGGGCCATGGCGATAATGATGCGCTGACGCATACCACCTGACAACTCATGTGGATACTGCTTAAATGTACGCTTAGGATTTGGAATACCTACTTGAGCTAATAATTCCAAAACACGCTCCGTACGGGCATTGGCATCCAGGTCTGTATGATAGAATAGCGCTTCATCAATCTGAGCACCAATTGTCATCAACGGATTTAACGATGCCAAGGGATCTTGGAAAATCATACCAATATCATTTCCACGTACCGTATTGTACTTGGCCTCGTCCATCCCAATTAATTCCATATCATTGTATTGGATGCTACCTGTAATTTTGGTATTTAATGGATTATGTAGCCCCATAATTGTTGTTGCCAAAGTTGATTTACCACAACCAGATTCCCCAACAATCGCTAGGATTTCATTTTTTTGTAAGGTAATATCAACACCGTCAACTGCATCAAAATAATCATCACCGATGCGGAATCCAACGTGCAAATCCTTAATGTCTAAAAGCGGTTTTTCATTAGCCACGCTTTTTCCTCCTTTGTTCATCAGTTCATTCAACTTCTTTCATCCTTCAAATCAAATATCCTTAAGTCTATGAAAACTGATCTTTTATATCTTTATTAATAAATCCATCAAGTCTATATAGAATTTGATAGCGTTTACTAAAAACTAAAAATGACATCAATCATTTTTTGTATACTGGTTCTACTATACCATAATTATCAGAAAATTCCAATAGCAATCTGAAAAAAGCCAACCAAGTTGGCTTTTTCAGATTCTATTATCTTCTTTATAAAACTATTCTGCCGCTACACCTTTATCAGCTGTCAATTCGATATTTTCAAGAGCAATACCTTTACCTGAAGCTGAACCATAGTTAGAATCATAGTTTTTCACACGCTTGTTCAATGCTGTAATAGACTCAGATTCAAATGTTGGAATAGCAAATGCTTGTTCGTGAGCATATTTTTGCCAAGCCTTGTAGTTTTCAAGGTTTGTTTTCTCATCGAATGAAGCAGTAGAACTAATTGCATCCAACAATTTTGTATTTTCTTCAGATACGAAACGTGACATGTTGAAGGCAGCGATAGGACCCCAAGTACCTGTTGGGTTTGGATCGTAACCAGTAGACCAACCACCAGCATACATATCAATTGCAGGGTCGTTTGCTTGAAGTGCATCGTAGAAAGTATTTACTTCAACAGTACGGCCAGTGTACAATTCAACATTCAAGCCAACTTCTTTCCACCAAGCAATGTATTGTTGTACGAGTGCTTCGTTCGCTTCTGTACGTTTACGAGCTGCGAAAGTGATTTTGAATTCTTTACCGTCTTTACCTTCACGAATGCCGTCACCGTTTGTATCCTTGTAGCCAGCTTCATCCAAGAGTTTCTTAGCTTTTTCTGGATCGTATGTATAGCCTGCCAATTCAGAATCATGAAGTTCACCAAAGAATGAAATAATCAATGAGTTTGCTGGGTGGTATAAGCCGTTATACAATTTCTCACCAGCAGTCTTGGTATCAATAGCATAGGCAATCGCTTGACGAAGATTCACATCATTCATCTTAGCATTCTCATCCATAACGTTCTTGCCAGCAGCTTCGTCATATTTACCAAGGTTGAATGAAATATATTCGTAAACTGAATCCAAAGATCCAACGATGTTCAAGTTAGAAGCATCTTTGTATGAATCCAATTGATCAACAGGCATATCTGCGATATCGTAGTTACCAGCTTTCATCTCAGAAACGATTGTATCAGGAGAGACAATATCAATTTTCAATGAACCTGTTTTTGGAGTTGTTCCCTTGAAGAAGTGTTCGTTTGGAACGTAAGTGATAGACTCACCGTTTACAATTTCCTTGATCTTCCAAGGTCCCATACCTACAAGTTTAGCAGTACGTGAGTACTCGCTCTTTTCCCAATCTGCTACAGGAATATCTTTGTAGATGTGTTCTGGTTGGATATAGGCAGGTACATCACCACCGGCATACATCATAGAAGGTGACATTTCTTTCACAGTCAGTTCAACTGTATAATCATCGATTTTCTTGATACCTGAAATGTCTGATGCTTTACCGTCAACAAATTCTTGCATACCTTCAATGTTCAAGAATTTATCATCAAAACGCACACCGGTATAGTCTTTGCTTGCCAATGACTTGATTGTGAAGATATAGTCGTTGATTGTGAATGGTTCACCATCTGACCACTTGTAGTCTTTACCAGTCAAGCTAACAGTGATTTTTTTACCTTCTACATCAAATTCAGCTTTAGCAAGACCTGAATCGTCCAACTTACGATCTCCATCGTAACCAAACATTGAAATATCAACCATTCCACCAAATGTTGAGTCAGTTGTATTTTCAGTCAGCTCGTCAATCAAAAGACCTGAAGAAGTTGTAGGAGATACCCAAGCATAATTTAATTGAGCACCAGAAACAGCTGTTCCATCTTGAGAAACATCTGCTGGGAATGACAAGTTTTGTTCTGATGAACTTGATGACGACTTAGCACCACAAGCTGCTAAAACAGATGCAGATAAGAGTGTGATACCTGCTAAGGCAAAGAGTTTTGTTGTCTTTTTCATAAAACACCTCTGTTTTCTTTTTTTTGGGACATAGATTTATGTCTATGAATAGTATTATATCATAAAATTTTATTAAAGAAAGCGTTTTTGTCAGAAAATTTTGTAAAAAACCAAATTTTCTATATTTTCTAATAATTTCTAGCCTTTTTTCATGTGTCTAGCCCCTTTACAATATGATATAATAGGAAATAATCGATTAAAAAGGAATTTTATATGAAAAAATACAGTTCATTCTTGATAGTTTTTCTACTTTCCATTATTCTAGGAGGCCAAACCAGTCTGGCCGAGGAGCAGGTTTACCAGGCGGCAGCTGAGCATGCCATCGCTATTGAAGTCGAAACAGGAAAAATTTTATACGAAAAAAATGCCCATAGCCCAGCCAGCGTTGCTTCTATCAGTCAGTTGTTGACGGCCTACTTGGTCTATGAAGCTATTGAAGAAGGAAAATTGACAATGGACAGCCCTGTGGCCATATCTGATTTTCCCTATAAGCTGACTCTCAATACAGAAATCAGTAACGTTCTTTTAGAAAGTAGGGAATACACGGTCGAACAGCTGCTCCGGGCATCATTGATTGTTTCTGCCAATAGCGCAACAATTGCTCTGGCTGAGAAGGTGGCAGGTAGTGAGAAAGCCTTTGTGGATTTGATGAGAGAAAAAGTCCAATCCTGGGGTATTGGTGATGCCACGATTGTCAATGCGACTGGCTTGAATAATTCCTACCTCGGGGATGAACGCTATCCCGGCACTGGTAAAGAGGATGAAAATAAATTTTCTGCTGCGGCAATCGCCCTTATTGCCCGTCGTCTGGTCTTGGATCATCCTCAGGTACTGGACATCACCAGCCAACAAAGCTTAACCATGGATGGGCATACCTATTATGGTGGGCATGGGATGTTGGAAGGTAAACCCTATCAGCGTGCAGGTGTAGATGGTTTGAAAACGGGATACTCTGCTACTGCTGGCGCCTCCCTGGTGACAACTGTTGACCAGCAAAATATGCGTGTCCTGACGGTTATCCTCAACGCCGACCACAGCGATATTGATCCCGATTACCGCTATATCGCAACGACCAATTTGCTCAACTATGTTGCCCAGCATTTCCAATCTATTACCTATCTAGGGCAGGGGCAAGCCTTTGATGACAGCTCTATTGAGATTTTCAATGGGCGCGTCGACACTAGTCCAGTTGTTGCCCAAAGAGACTTTAGAATTCCAATCAAACGCTCGGCTGTCGAATTGCCAACCGCTTCTTTTAAATCAGTCGAAGGCCCTCTTGAGGCACCACTTAAAAAAGGAACAGCAGCCGGAAGACTGTGGCTCCATGACTCCGACTTGATCGGCAAGGGTTACATTCAAGAACAACCAAGTCTTGAAATGGTCATCGAAAAAGAAGTCAAGGCTGATATTTGGCCCGTCTCTTGGTGGAATTACTTCGTCCGCTATGTCAATGAAAAACTGTAATAACAGCAAAACGACTCCCGCTTTTCGCACGGAAGTCGTTTTTTGTATATGTCTATAAGCTAGAAAAGAAACCAGTCGCTTTGCTTAACTGTTTATTTGGCTCAGACAACCTTGGGAGAGATTAGCTGAGGTGGGAAATAGGAACTGACGGAAGTCAGTTTACTTCACAACGACGTTTACTAATTTATTCGGAACACTAATCACCTTGACCACTGTTTGACCAGCGATTTCAGCTTGGACTTTTTCATCTGCCAGAGCTACTTTTTCGAGGTCTGCTGGTGCTAGGTCTTTGGCTACTGTCAAGCGAGCTTTTACTTTACCCTTGATTTGGACAACGATTTCCACTTCGCTTTCTACCAGCTTGCTTTCGTCATAGACTGGCCATGCGACATAGCTGATTGACTGGCCTGTATTTGCAAGACCCTGCCAGAGTTCTTCTGCCAAGTGTGGTGCAAATGGAGCAATCAATTGGACAAAGCCTTTGGCGTAGTCAACATAGAGCTTGTCTTCCTTGTTAGCTGCGTTGACAAAAATCATGAGCTGGGCGATAGCCGTGTTGAATTTCAGGTCCTCAATATGCTCAGTCACCGTCTTCACAGTTTCATTGTAAACTTTATCAAGCGCTCCGCTATTGTCCGAAGAAATTTCCTTCGTTGTAATCAGGCGGTAAACGCGGTCAAGGAACTTACGGCTACCTTCAAGGCCTTCTTCTGACCAAGCGATAGAGGCATCAAGTGGGCCCATGAACATCTCGTAAACACGGAGGGTGTCCGCACCGAATTGCTCGACCACATCATCTGGATTAACCACGTTTTTAAGAGACTTAGACATCTTAGCAGGTGCCTGCTCCAACTCTTCACCAGTTTCGATGTTGAAGAAAGAACCATCACGTTTTTCAACTTTATCTGTCGCTACAAGGGCACCACGGCTGTCACGGTAGCTTGTTCCCAAAATCATGCCCTGGTTAAAGAGTTTTTGGAATGGCTCTTTGGTCGGCACAGCACCGATGTCATAAAGGAACTTGTGCCAGAAGCGAGCGTAGAGCAGGTGAAGGACTGCGTGCTCAGCACCACCGATGTAGATGTCCACTGGTAACCATGCTTTGAGAAACTCCTCGTCTGCCAATTTCTCGTCATTGTGCGGGTCGATATAACGGAGGTAGTACCAGCTAGAGCCCGCCCATTGTGGCATAGTATTGGTCTCACGGCGACCTTTGACACCGTCTTCACGCACGACTTCCAACCAGTCTGTCAGGTTAGCAAGCGGCGATTCCCCTGTACCTGAAGGCTTGATGTCTGAGGTTTTTGGCAATACCAGAGGTAACTCATTTTCTGGTACGGCTGTGGAAGTGCCGTCTTCCCAGTGGATGATTGGAATTGGCTCGCCCCAATAACGCTGACGGCTGAAGAGCCAGTCGCGGAGGCGGTAAGAAATTTTCTCCTGACCGACACCATTTTCTTCCAACCAAGCCACCATTTTGGCAATGGCTTCTTCCTTGTTGAGTCCATCTAGGAAGTCGGAGTTGATATGGGCACCGTCCTCTGTATAAGGAGCTTCTTCTACATTTCCACCTTCCAAAACTGGAATGATGTCCAAACCAAACTGTTTGGCAAATTCCCAGTCACGCTCATCGTGGGCAGGAACAGCCATGATAGCACCTGTTCCGTAACTTGCCAACACATAATCCGCAATCCAGATTGGAATTTCTTTACCATTGACAGGGTTGATGGCATAAGCACCTGTCCAGACACCTGTCTTGTCTTTAGCCAGGTCAGTACGAGCCAGGTCTGATTTGAGAGAGGCTTGGCGTTTGTATTCTGCCACAGCTTCTGCTTGTTCAGCTGATGTGATACTATCGACCAAGTCATGCTCAGGGGCAAGAACTGCGTAGGTCGCACCGAAAAGGGTGTCCGGACGAGTTGTAAAGACTGTGAAGTCCTTGTCTGTGTCCTTGATTTTGAAGGTCACATTGGCACCAGTTGACTTACCAATCCAGTTGCGCTGCATGTCCTTGATAGACTCTGGCCAATCAACTTCTTCTAGGTCGTTGAGCAAACGCTCTGCATAGGCAGTGATTTTCAACATCCATTGACGCATTGGCTTGCGGACAACAGGGTAGCCACCACGTTCAGACGTTCCGTCAGGAAGGACCTCTTCGTTGGCGATAGCTGTTCCCAATTCTTCTACCCAGTTTACAGGCACTTCTGCCTCGTAGGCTAGGCCTTTTTCATACAACTTAGTGAAAATCCACTGGGTCCACTTGTAGTAGTTAGGGTCAGTCGTGTTGACCTCACGGTCCCAGTCGTAAGAAAAGCCAAGGGCGTTAATCTGACGCTTGAAGTTGGCAATATTTTCTGCTGTAAAGTCAGCTGGGTCATTTCCCGTGTCCATAGCGTATTGCTCCGCTGGCAGACCAAAGGCATCCCACCCCATTGGGTGAAGAACGTTGTAACCTTGGGCACGCTTGTAACGGCTGAGAATGTCCGTCGCCGTATAGCCCTCAGGGTGACCAACGTGCAAGCCTGCCCCAGACGGATAAGGGAACATATCTAGGGCATAAAAGTTTGGCTTTTCTGCATCTGTTCCTGTCTTAAAAGTATGATTTTTTGCCCAAAATCCCTGCCATTTGGGCTCGATTTCCTTGTGATTGTAGAAGCTCATATCATTTCTCCATGTCAATAAATTATCTTTACCATTATATCACGAATAAAGCAAAGAAAAAAGCAGAAATCACGGGGGATTCCTGCTCATTACTCTTCATTTCCCAAATACCCCATCAATCCCGCCACAGCTTTCTCCCCGTCCGCCAGACCCAGCCCATAAATCTCGTCAAATTTGACTGGATTTTTTTCCAAACGTCCTATTTCGAGCGACTTTTGAGGGCGGACTGCAAAAACCTGACCCTGATGTTCCAACTGGATAATCTTTTCAACCGTATCATTGTAATGCTGGTAACGTTTTGAAGCCACCGCCACAAACTTAGGATATTTCTTGTAAAGCAAGCGGTAGACCCGCCCGCTAGAGGGCTTCTTGCGGTAATCAATGGGTTGTGTCAATATCACAATCAATTTGTCAAACCCCAGGCTTCTAGCAAAGTCCATAGAGATGGAGTCCGAAAGACCACCGTCTAAATATTTTTTCCCATCAACTTCGATAATTTTCGAGACCACCGGAAGAGCCGAGCTGGCTCGCAAGAGCTCCATCTGCTCAAAGACATGATCAATTTTGTAATACTCAGGCAGACCGGTTTCGACATTGGTCACTGTCACATAGAAAGGCACGCCAGACTTGGCAAAGGCCTCTTGGTCAAATTTGTCCAGCTCCATAGGCACTTTGTAGTAGGTAAAATCCTTGTTGACCACATTACCCGTCAGCAACCAAGACCGCAAACTCATATAGTTCTTGTCCTTGATAAAACGCTTATTGTAGCGGAGGGCTCTCCCACGTTGCTTGGATAGAAAATTGACACCAAAAAGCGCTCCAGCCGATACACTGACAATCCCGTCCACCTTGATGCCTGCATCCAAAAATGCATCCAGTACACCAGCCGTATAGAGCCCGCGCATGCCGCCACCCTCTAGAACTAGACCAACCTTCATCCGAAACCTCCACAAAAATATGATTCTATTGTAACAGAAAAAACTCTCTAAGGTATATTTTAGCCAATCAACAAGATGCACGCTCTTTCCGTCAAAAGTGATGACATGCTATAATAGGTCAATCAACATAAAATGAGGACGAACATGATTAGCATTAAAGAAATCACCCTCAAGAACCAGCAAGATATCAACATCCCCAATCAACCCTTCCCTCTGATAGGTCGGCTTATCCCATCCTATCAGAACCAGGCTTGGTCCAGATAAGCAGTCCTTTTTGAGTCAACCGAATGGGTGACCTTTCCTGATGAAAACTACGATTTTGAACAAATACAGGATAGTCATATCTTCATCGGCGCCTATGATGACAACAAATGTGTCGGCTTGGCTATCCTACAAAAACCGCTATTCAAGTATATCTACCTCCACGACCTAAAGGTTTATGCAGACTATCGCCAACAAGGACTGGCTAGCATGCTGATAGACAAGGCCAAGGAAATTGCTCAGTCAAAAGGTTACCAGGGAATTTATACCATCGCTCAAGACAACAATCTCATCGCCTGTCAATTTTACCAAAAGGTCGGTTTTGAAATTGGTGGTCTAGATACCAGGGTCTACAAAGGAACTGCTCAAGAAGGCAAGGCTGACATCTATTTTTATTTGGATTGTGACTAAGACATGGCAATGTCCATGAATCTCTACTTTCCTCGTCTGGGGCAGATAAGGATTTTCTCTGTATCAAAAAACTTGGCCAGGTGACCAAGTTTTTATTTGTTTCTCTTTAGTAGCCCATGCCACCCATGCCATCCATACCTGTTGGCATAGCTGGAGCAGCTGGTTCTGGTTTGTTGGCAACAACTGCCTCGGTAGTCAAGATGAGACTTGCAACAGATGCCGCATTTTGAAGAGCTGAACGAGTCACCTTAACAGGGTCGATAATTCCTTCTTCCATCATATTGACCCATTCACCTGTTGCAGCGTTGAAACCTGTGCCAAGCTCAGAATGTTTCAACTTGTCAATCACAACAGAGCCTTCGTAACCAGCATTGTAAGCAATCTGACGAACTGGTTCTTCCAAGGCACGCAGAACAATATTGCGACCTGTCTCATCGTCACCAGACAAGTCCAACTTAGCCACGCTGTCAATCACGTTGACAAGAGCTGTACCACCACCGGCTACAATTCCTTCTTCGACCGCAGCACGGGTTGCGTTGAGGGCATCTTCGATACGGAGTTTCATTTCTTTCAACTCAGTCTCAGTTGCCGCGCCGACCTTAATTACTGCCACACCGCCAGACAATTTAGCCAAGCGTTCTTGGAGTTTTTCGCGGTCAAATTCAGAAGTTGTTGACTCGATTTGTGACTTGATAACTGCCACACGATTGCTGATAGTCTCAGGATTGCCAGCGCCTTCCACAATAGTTGTGCCGTCTTTATCAACTACGACCTTGGCAGCTTGACCAAGCGACTCGATAGTCGCATCTTTGAGGTCCAGCCCCAAGTCCTCTGTAATCACGGTACCGCCTGTCAAGATAGCAATATCTTCCAACATGGCCTTGCGACGGTCACCAAATCCAGGGGCCTTAACCGCTACAACGTTGAAAGTGCCGCGGATTTTATTAAGAACAAGCGTTGGCAGAGCCTCACCATCCACATCATCCGCCACAATCAAGAGCGGTCGATTGGTTTGAAGAATGCTTTCCAAGAGTGGCAAAATCTCTTGAATATGAGAAATCTTCTTATCCGTCAAGAGGATAAATGGATTTTCCAGTTCTGCCACCATTTTTTCATTGTCCGTTACCATGTATTGAGACAGGTAACCGCGGTCGAACTGCATACCTTCTACGACATCCAACTCTGTTTCCATACCGCGAGATTCTTCAATGGTAATGACACCATCTGTTCCCACGCGCTCCATGGCCTCTGAAATATACTCACCGACTTTTTCAGAACGGGATGAAACTGCCGCAACCTGAGCAATTTCTGCCTTGTTTGAAACAGGAATAGCTTGCGCTTTCAAGGCATCCACTGCTGTCGCGACCGCAGCTTCAATCCCTCGACGGATACCGATTGGGTTGGCACCCGCTGTCACGTTTTTCAAGCCTTCACGGACAATAGCTTGGGTCAAAACAGTCGCTGTTGTCGTACCGTCACCTGCAATATCGTTGGTCTTAGATGCGACTTCCGATACCAATTTGGCACCCATGTTTTCAAAATGATCTTCAAGCTCGATTTCTTTGGCAATGGTTACCCCATCATTGGTAATCAAGGGTGAGCCATAAGCTTTTTCCAAGACTACATTGCGGCCTTTAGGACCCAAGGTTACTTTTACAGTGTCTGCCAAAATATCGACACCGCGTACCATGCTCTCACGCGCATCTGCTGCAAATTTAATTTCTTTTGCCATTTTATTTCCATCCTTTGTATCAATTAAATATTATAAAGTGCTATATTTCTTCAAATTTCCATAAAAATATCAGATTATCCCCAAAAAAGTGTTCAAAGTAGACCACAAGATAATCACAAATTTGCTCTAGTGATTGTTCTGTTACATCTAAAGTAATATATCGTTTGGAGCGATAATCCAAAATTGTCATACCATCTAACAAGGGCGGCAAGACTGTTTCCAAGGATTGAAACCAAGGTTTCTTAATTGGAAGAGCTAAGTTTAGCATATTGTCTGACGTCAATTGAAACCAAATTTGCTGCTGGTTTCCTTGTTCCTAGGCAGTTATACAGTTTCCGGACGTGCTAGCTTGCAAAAAATTCTGAAGAATCTCACTTAGCTGTTCTTTCATGGTCTATCTTACTCAACCACTGCTACAATATCCGCCTCACGGACAATAGTCACTTTTTCTTCACCATCTTTGACTTCCAGACCAGCGTGGGCCTCGACCAAGACTTTGTCACCGACTGCAACAGACGGTGCAATCAATTCTCCGTTCAAGGTGCGAATTCCTTGACCAACCGCCAAGACCTGCGCCTCTTTGGTCGCTGCTTGGCTAGTTCCTGCAAGGACAAAGCCCCCTACTGTCTGTTCTTTTTCTTCGATTTTTACAACGATGCGATCGCCTAATGGTTTCAACATATAAATGCCTCCTTCATCTTTAGCACTCTGACATAGCGAGTGCTAATTTACAATTCTTATTGTATCACTTGGTCAAAAATAGTCAAGAAAATTTTACAAAGTTTTTTGAAATCCGTCCCAAGTCGGACGAAAAACCAACTAGTCTTACTTATGAGAATATGCTATACTCTTCTTAGGAAAGGAGGTCTATATGACATTCTTCAAAAATCTATACAAAGACTATCAGGAAAGCAGATATTCTACCTACGAAGGTTTTTTAGAGTGGTTTTTGAAACGGAAATTAAACTTCCTGGGAAAAATCATTTTCGCCTACCTACTCTGGGCCATTTGGATTGTCTTTTTTCTACATCCCCACTGGTTTATCTTTTTCTTCTATGGTGTGATTGTTCTATCAATCATGGTTATCTTCCTCGAATGGTGGAATGACCGTAAAAAAGGGCGCTAAAAAACGCCAACTTTCGCCAGCGTTCTTTAAGGAGATTATGAAAAATATTTAGGATTGATACTAGTATAAACGACTTAGCCACTATTCACATCCGTCCTGAGACTGATTCTCACATTTTTGGATAAAAATAAGTACCTTCAGTTGTTCAGACGCAAAAAATGCCAGCTTACACCGGCATTCTAAGGAGATATGAAAAATATTTAGGATTGATACTAGTATAAACGACTTTTCACATCCTATCATCAGTCCTAGGACCGATTTACCAGACATTATTTCATTATTTATAGGGAAAATATTTGAGACGTCAAAAAATTGTCACTTTCTGTTAGAAGGGCAGATCCTCCTCTTCTAGAACCAGGTCAGCCAAGTCTTCACCAGCATTATTTTCACGCATGGCACGTTGGGCACGACTTTCGAGCAACTGGAAACTGTTTCCAAGGACTTCAGTCACATAATGGTTATTGCCATCTTTTTCATATTTACGAGTACGGAGCTCTCCGTCAAGGGAAATCAAGCTGCCCTTGCTACCGTAGGACACCAGGGTTTCAGCCAATTTACCCCAGAAAATGATATTGATGAAATCCGCTTCACGCTCACCAGACTCTGTCTTGAAGCGACGATTGACAGCAACTGTAACGCGGGTTAAATTTTTTCCCGACGGCGTCTGCGTCAACTCAGGCTGGGCCGTCAAACGACCAATTAAAATAACTTTATTGTACATTTTTTATCCTCCTACCTATCTATTCGCAAAAGAAAGGAAAAATACAAAAAATGAAAGAAATTTTAGAAAAAAAGTTAGAAAGCAATGAACATTACAGCACTGAGCAAATCAATTGGCTCTTAGACCATATCGGCGACCCTGACCCTATCATTCGTGACCAGCTGGTCTATGCCAGTTTCTGCCACCTTTTTCTGGATGAAATCATTAGCAAAGACCAGGCTCAGCAACTTTTTGAACAGAGCCAGCAAAGGCAACTTCTCTCACAAGATAGTCTAACTCGCAGTTTTGCCAGCCTGCTCTATGCTTTGATTATAGCCATAGATGAGGACCGTCCTCACTATCAGAATTTCCTGACTAACAGCCAGCTCCAAATCCTCTTTGAACAGGCCCTGAACATTTTTACTTTTGAAAATGACTGGCGTGGTTACGATGAAAATCTGGGCTGGATACATGCTGGTGCCCATGGAGCGGATTTTCTCCTCGCTGCTACCTGCCACCAATCCTTCCCAGCCGACAAGTTTGAGCAGGATTGGCAAGCTCTTATAGACTGCTGCCTCAAGCAAAACAGCACATTTTCAGCAGGTGAAGAGACGAGATTGGCCCAGATACCTGTTTATCTCATCCTCAATCAAAAGGTTTCGGCTTCAACCCTAGTCACATGGATGGAGCAATTAGATGTCCCCAATCAAGAGCCGGTTGAGTATTTCCGTTGGCTCAATATTCAACGATTTCTATCCAGCATCTATTTCCAACTCAAGTCACACCAAGCTTTGGCACCAGAAGTTGAGCAAGCCATTGAAAAACAAATACGGCTATACTAGAACCTGCATTCACAGCTCAGCATCTCTAGCCAAGGCTAGTTTTCTGCCACTCATCGTTCGCTTTTCTCGAAATACAGTCAGTATTCCATCAAAAAATGGTCTTGATTGGCAAAAAACTATCTCTTGTCTAAACATACTTTTCTTGTGAATGGAGGTTCTAAAAAGAATTGGCACGCGACCAATTCTTTTTTAGTTTTTCCAATGTTTAGCAGGCTCAAACGGATCGCCCACGACTGCGCTATCGTACAATTCGATAATACCGCGAACTTGCGGTGCGTTTGGCAGGCCCAATTCACGCGGACTACACATCATACCAAAGCTGTCCTCGCCACGGAGTTTACTAGGGAAAATCAAGCTACCGCTCGGCATCATAGCTCCTGGCAGGGCAACAATGGTTTTGAGGCCTTGGGCTGCGTTTGGCGCGCCAGCTACGATTTGCACCGTTTTGTTGCCAACGTTGACTTGACAAATATTGAGGTGGTCGCTGTCTGGGTGCGGTATCAATTCCACAATCTGACCGACCACAAATTGTGGTTCCTTGTCATTGACCAAACTTTCCGCAAAACCTTCTTGACTCAATTCTGCATTCAAGGCTGCAATCTGCTCGTCTGTCAAGAAGACCTGACCATTTCCGCTCAAATCAATCAGACTAGACACTTCAAAAATATTCCAAGCTACCGTCTGCCCCGTCTCCTCGATATAGACACGCGCAACCTTGCCCTTGCGTTCAACTGTTACATCTTGTCCTTTGCCATCAGCCACGATGACCATGAGCACATCACCGACATATTCTTTATTATATGTAAAAATCATTTATCAACCTTTTCTATGTTATGAAAATAATCCGATAAGCCCCTTCCAAAGACCCTCAAAGAAGGAACCAATCTTCTCTAGAATGCCTGAATCCTGGAGATTTTTGTAGGCATCTGAAATTTGTTGCTCGGCCTGGCTCTTGAATTGCTTGAGCTGGGCAGCGACTTCTTCCGAATCAATGGCACTGGTTTCCTGATAAGCTTTGGCAAAAGTGACCAGCTTGGAAATCTCATCAGCCGTAATCACTGTATCCAGACCATTTTGTTTCAAGACATCATTGATAATGGTGTTGATTTGGTCCTCAGAGGCAATTTGACCTTGAGAATCCTTGTATTCTGCCAAGCCAGTCTTGATTTCTGCGATAGCCTTGTCAAAGGCAGAGCTGTCAAAATTTTCTTGACCTGCGTGGGCAGTCGCCACTTCATTAACGGTTTCCAATTCCTGCTGGGCAACCACTGTCCGCTCAGGATCTACCGTTTCGCCATTGGCCTCCAAAGCCTTGTAAACACCCGTCAAGGCAGACTCACCTGTCACCTGAATGGGAGCTGCAACGTCAATCAAGACATCTGTCGCTCCCGCGGTAATGGCCGCATTAGCATACTGAGTTGAGGTAATGAGGGTGATATTCTGCGGTGTCTTGATGTCAACGACAACTCCCTTGCCTGACTCCTGCTTCTGCACCAAAACAGATGAAAAGAGCGAGGCTGTATCTGCACCAGAAGTCCCTAAATATTGGTCCATATCCTGACCCTGCACCACTTGACGGCTGACATTTTCAATATTCTTGATATTGAGTAGCCTATTGACTTCCGTCACTTGAGCATCTGATAAACCACCGCCATAGACCATGGTTGGCTTGCCCCATTTTTCATTGATGACATCTGTCTGAATGTCTGCATGGGCAGCTGCCATCGGTGCTCCAACCAGGCCAATCACGAGGGTTGCTAGAGCAAGTTTACTTACTGTTTTTTTCATACTGGTAATCCTTCTAAAAAGTCAATGATTTGCTGCTTGGTTTTACGGTTTTTATCGACAAAGCGTCCAATTTCCTGACCATTTTCCAAGACAACCAAGCTAGGAATGCCGAAAATATTCCATTCTTGAGCCAGGGGCATGAAGTCATCCCGATCTAACTGGACAAAGGTCATGTCGGGAAAAGCAGCCTCGATAGCTGGCAAATGCGGCTTGATATAGTGGCAATCCCCACACCAGCTGGTCATAAAGAGAAAAACTGTCCGCTGACCAGACTGGACGAGCACGGCCACTTCCTCGTAATTCTGTGGAAAAATCATCTCACTTCCTCCTCAAATGTGATGTCACCTTTGGTATTTTCAAATAGAAAAATGCGACCATCTTCCATGATGACCCCGCCTACCAAATAGTCGGACTGGGACTGGGTTTCATCCACATAGACCGTGGCAATGCTGCCCAAATCGGCGAAGTAAGCCCGAACCTGCTGGAGAGCCTGAGCCTTTTTACGGTCTTCCTGAACCTTGCGGTAAAATTGAGCGCTAGCGGTGAGCACACCTGCCCCCACTAAGCCGGCTAGCACGGCTACCTTTTTCTTATTCATGGTCCCTATTTTATCATAAAAAATGGTAAAATAGTAGCAAGTTATCATTGGAGGAAATTTGTTATGACCCTTTTTGACAAGATTAAAGAAGTGACCGAATTGCAGAGCCTGCCTGGTTTTGAGAGTGAAGTGCGCAACCATATCCGCCAGAAAATCACACCTCACGTTGACCGCATTGAAACAGATGGTTTGGGTGGAATTTTTGGGATTAAGGACACAACAGCTGAACAAGCACCGCGAATCTTGGTTGCAGGTCACATGGATGAAGTCGGCTTTATGATTAGCCAAATCAAGCCTGACGGCACCTTCCGTGTGGTGGAACTAGGCGGTTGGAACCCACTGGTCGTATCCAGTCAAGCCTTTACCCTGCATTTGCAAGACGGACGTAAAATCCCTGCCATTTCCGGCTCTGTCCCACCTCACCTTTCTCGCGGTGGAAATACTCCGGGTCTACCAGCTATCGGCGATATTATTTTTGATGCTGGTTTTGCTGACTACGACGAGGCTTGGTCTTACGGTGTGCGCCCGGGTGATGTCTTGGTTCCGAAAAACGAGACCATCCTATCAGCCAACGGAAAAAATATTATTTCTAAGGCTTGGGATAACCGCTTCGGCGTCCTTATGGTAACTGAATTACTGGAAAACCTATCCGGTCAAGCATTGCCAAATCAGTTGATTGCTGGGGCCAATGTGCAAGAAGAGGTTGGTCTACGTGGCGCTCATGCCTCTACAACCAAGTTCAATCCAGACATTTTCCTCGCTGTTGATTGCTCGCCAGCTGGAGATATTTACGGCGACCAAGGAAAAATCGGGGATGGTACCCTACTTCGTTTCTATGACCCAGGCCACATCATGTTAAAAAATATGAAAGACTTCCTCCTCACAACTGCTGAGGAAGCTGGTATTAAATATCAATACTACTGCGGTAAAGGTGGAACAGATGCTGGTGCAGCCCATTTGAAAAATCATGGCGTTCCATCAACAACCATCGGTGTCTGCGCTCGCTACATCCATTCTCACCAAACTCTCTACAATATGGATGATTTCCTAGAGGCCCAAGCCTTCCTACAAGCTCTCGTGAAGAAATTGGACCGCTCGACCGTCGATTTGATAAAGAACTATTAGGAGAAAAATATGAAGCTAAATGTAGAATTATCCCGCTTTCGTGTCAAAGAAGGGAAATCTGCCAAGGTTGGCGAGTGGATGCAGTTCCTCAATGCCAACATGAAAGAAACCCTCCTTACTCTTGAAGACGAGAAAATGTACGTCGAGACCATCTTCCGCGAAACCATGGACGGTCAAGAATTTCTCTACTGGTATTCTATCCAAGCTGAAGGTGGTATCACCGTAGAAGATTCCCAGTCTGAAATTGATAAAAAACACTTGGAATACTGGGCAGAATGCATTGACCCAAGCTATGGCATGCAGGACCTGGAACCACAGGTCGTCATGATTCCAGATGCCATCTACCAGACCATGGAAGAATTGGACAGGAATTATGAACCGTCAACAGAGCAATAAAATCTATCGTTAAAAGACCTCCGCCATTTCGGCCAAGGTCTTTTCTGTTATACTCAGTTAAAATCAATCTAGCAATTCTGAGAGAGTGAGGACTTCCATAGAAAATTTGGGGAAATTTCCAAAGGCAGATAGGCATGCTAATTAGGTTTTAATAAAACTTAACATATATAAATGCTATAGTTGAGAACTCGAACTGATGTCCGCTATTTTTGAATTCTACTGAGTATTAGCTCGATAAAAAATGCTCCACAAGGTACTTCCGAACCTGGGCGATAAAATAAAGCGATCCTGTGATGACGTAGATCTTGTCAGGATTATCCAAATCCGCCTGCGCTAGCCAGTCTTGAAACCGCTCCGCACGCGCATAGCCAGCTGGATAGTCAGCCAGTTCTACCGCTCGAACATCATCAAAGCTGGTCACCGTGACTGGACCATATTGACTGAGCGCTTCCAACATCTGGTCCACTGGCTTGGTATTGATAGCTGCAAAGAGGATTTCAATATCTCTGTCCGCATATTTTTCTTCCAAGAGTTCTGTCAGGACGGCGATGCTTTCATTATTGTGGGCTCCGTCAATCATGAGCCTTGGTTTCATCAATTCTAAGCGGCCCGGCCAGATGGCTTGGGACAAGCCCTGGCTAATGGTTTCTTTGGTAATCTTTGGAAAATCAGGTCTGATGAGCTGAGCTGTTGTCACTGCCAAGGCTGCGTTGACCTCTTGGTGATGACCCTGCATCTGTAGCCTTAAATCCTCTACACGGCCGAAGGGACTTGAAACCGCAAAGCCTGCTCTGCTATTTTCCAAAAGAATCTCCCGCCCTACCGCATAGGTCGGACTCTGAAGCTGACGAGCGTACTCCTCAAATACTGCCAGCACTTCTGGCTGGTCGGTCGCATAGAGGAGGGGAACCCGCTCACGTAAGACAGCAACCTTGTGACGGGCTATGGCAGCGTAGGTCTCTCCCAAAAAAGCCTGATGGTCCAAACCGATGGAAGGACAAACTACCGCTAGAGGATTAAGGACATTGGTCGCATCCTGCAAACCTCCCATGCCCGCCTCCACCAAGAGAATGTCGGGACGCTGGTAGTGAGCAAAGTAGACAAACATAGCCACTACTACAATCTCAAACTCCGAGATAGCATCCAGTCCAGCCGTCTGGTCCAAATCCTCAATCAAGGGCTGCAAGTCTGTCACAATCCTCGCAAAATCTTCCTCTGAAATCATCTCCTGCTCAAAGACAATCTGCTCTCGAAAATCAATGATAGACGGTGAGGTAAAACGGCCAACGGTGTAATCCGAAGACCGTAAGATAGACTGTAAGGCATTCAAGGTCGAACCCTTGCCATTTGTACCTACGAAGTGAACTGTTGGCACTTGAAGTTGGGGATTGTCCAAGCGTTCCAAGAGCCAGTTGACACGCGCAACGCCATTTTCTAAATCTGATGCAGGGCGATTCGATAGCCACTGACGAGTTGCTTGATAATTCATGATTCCCTCTCTACAAAAGCAGCAACAGGGGGATGACCTGTTACTCGAAACTGTTTTTATTTAATACCCATTAACTTGGCCAATTCAGGTATTTTTTGTAAACTTGGCAAGACAAGCATGGTCACGACAATGCGTAATGGAATTTCAAAAATAGCTTTTATGAAACGACTGCTATACAAGGCAATCCAAGGTGTTCCGAAATGGAAATGGAGGGCAATCGGTGTCATGATAAAGGAAATTACAACCTGAATCAAGACAACAACCCCTGCAACATAGAGCCAATCAGCCTTGTTCTTGGTGTCTAGCGGTTTTCGATAGAAGAACCAGCCATAGATAAAAGCCGATACCGCCTCAATCAATATAAAACTAAAAAGCATGCTCTGTCCACTGAACAAGACAAAGACTGGGTCTGAAATCGCCACAAAGATAGCTGCCCAAACAGGACCGGCAATAGCTCCCAAAATAGTATTGGGAATGAAGGTAAACTGGACCTGCAAGGTATCTGAAAGACGAATAGAGAAATAGTTCTCCACAATCATGACCAAGGAAAGGGTCATCGCAATAGCAGTCAACAACTGCACCGTTAGTTTTGGAATTTTCTTTTCCATAAAAAATGCTCCTTTTTCAAAAAATGGAGCTGTCGTGTGTATTCGACAGCGGATGCAATGGTTTACCGCGCTACTCTCAGCCAGGACCAATGTTCCTACTCTAGGAGACATCAGATGCCAGCAAAGATCAGCTTCGTTATGTGGCAACATCCCATCCACATACACTTGACGCAAACCATCTACTCTGTGCAAATTTCTTTGCTTCACTATTGTAACACAATTCTCAATGACTGGCCAATTACTTATACCTATGGCAGATTATTTGAAAAAACTATAGAAAAAAGGCCAGCACTCAGCACCGACCTTTCCTATATCTGATTATTTCAAACGTTCTACATCACGTGCGATAACCAACTCTTCATCTGTTGGAATGACTAAGACTTTTACTCGTGAGTTTGCTGTTGAAATTTCTCCGCTATTGCCAAAAACATTTTTTTCTGGATCCAATTCCATACCGAACCATGTCAACCCAGCGACAACTGCCTCGCGAACTTTGACAGAGTTCTCTCCAATACCTGCTGTGAAGACAAGGGCATCTGCACCATTCAAAACAGCAAAATATTGACCGATGAATTTTTGCAGACGATTGACAAGCATATTGAAGGCAAGGATACATTTTTCATCACCTGCAGCCACTCCAGCTTCAATATCACGCATATCGCTTGATTTCTCGGCAATACCAAGAATTCCAGATTGCTTGTTCAAGACGTTGATCACATCTGCCGCGTCTTTTAATTCCTCTACATTTTCAATCAAGTAAGGAATGATTGCTGGGTCAATATCACCTGAACGGGTACCCATCATAGGACCTGCAAGTGGTGTGAAGCCCATTGATGTATCGACAGATTTACCTCCGTCAATCGCTGAAATCGAAATACCATTTCCGATGTGGGCAGTAATCACTTTTATTTCTTCCAGTGGTTTGCCTAGCAATTTGGCTGCTTCACGTGAAACATAGAAGTGAGAAGTCCCGTGAGCTCCGTACTTACGAACTTGGTTCTCTTCATAATATTTGTTTGCGATTGGGTAACGGTAAGCTACCTCTGGCATTGTCGAATGGAAGGCCGTATCAAAGACTGCCACACTTGTCACTTCAGGCAAGATATCCTTGAAGGCACGTATACCAGCAGCATTGGCAGGGTTATGAAGTGGAGCAAGGCTAGATAGGTCTTCAATTTGTTGCAATACTTCATCCGTAATGACAACTGAATCCTTGAAAATTTCACCACCAGCTACCACACGATGACCAACACCTGTGATTTCTGAGAAATCGGCAATAATATTGTGTTTGAGCAAGTCTTCCAACAAAATTTTTACTGCTTGCACATGATCAGCAATATCCAAAACTTGTTCAGCTTTTTGATCACCAAATTTTACTGTGACAATTGAATCCTTCAAGCCGATACGCTCAACAATCCCTTTTGCTAAGACAATTTCTTCTGGCATTTGGTATAATTGCCATTTTAAACTTGAGCTACCTGCGTTAATCGCAATTGTTTTTGACATAATGTTCCCCTTTTAAAGCGTTTTCCTAATCAGTATAACAGATTTTTACTTAAATTGCATTTTCTTGCTTCCAATTTTTGAAATTGACCATGAACTTCTGAATCGCTTCTGGTTCTTGTAAACTCTGCAAGGGATAGACAAATGGTGCTAATTGTCTTGCAGCTTTCTTTTGTAAGACGAAAATTGACTTGGCCATGGCCGATTTTCCAAAAAGACTTGGTGGCAGGGCAATCATGGCAACGATATTAGCTTGCTCCTGTAACCAACCTTTCAACAAATCACTCTGCGGACTGGTCAATAAATCATTCGGAGCCAACAAAATCGCAAAGCCACCCTTTTCCAAATATTTGAGGGACTGTTCCATCAGCAAATGGTGGGCGTAGGTATGTTCATTTGAACTGGCAACCTGATAGCGACTAGCAATCTGGTCATCTGGATAGTAGCCAATAGGCAAATCTCCCAATATCACTTGACTTTCCTTGAGAATCTGCGGACGTACCGCATCGCCCTGGGCAAAAGAAATCTCTGCCTGCATAACATCTGCCATGCTGGCTGACAAATCAATCAAGAGATCATCTACTTCAATCCCAAGATAGTCCAAGTCTTTCTGGCTGGCATTTAGGATAGTCTGAGCTAAGTTCCCTGTTCCTGAGCCAATCTCCAAGACTGTTACTTTAGGAGTAGATACTAGTTGATCTACCAAGAATGATAATATAAAACCTATGGAATCTGGTGTGAACTGGTGATTGTACTGCATAGGCTCTGTCTGATTGGCCTTGATCATTAGGAATTGAAAGGCACGACGCCATTCTTCCTTGGTCAAGTGCAAGTCGTGTAAGGTTTGATTGTTGCGGACAATCAAGTCCGTCTCATGCTGACCAGCTAGATAGGCTGCATTTTGCTCAATCATGGCATCATAGATATTGGTGCCTAGCTGGTTTTGGATGGTCTGTACGTTTTCTAATAGCAGGTCGTAGGCCTGTTCGATTTTTTCAAAATTCATACTCCTATCTTATCAAAATTTGGGCAAATTTGCACTAAAAGAGGAGCCTCTTATGACTCCTCTACCCTCTCTTTTTCCTCCTTCATCATAAATTGATACTGATAGGTCCGACCGCTTGATAACTGGATTGTCACGGTCAGCCTTTCTTTCTTGACCTGGTACTGAGCCTGCCCTTGGACAAAGGACAGCTGACCAGACGTTTCAATTGATTTTGGCTTACTTTCTTTCTTCACCTCTTCTTTTTGACTGGTCTGCGCGGTCTCATTATTTGACCTTTCCATATCTTCTGCAGATACCGATTCTTGCCCACTTTCAGATGGTCTCTCCTTCGTTTGAGAAGTCACACTTTCTTCCGATGTCTCTCCTTTCTTTTCTTCCTGCTCCTTCCTAGCTTGCTCAGCCTTTTCCGCCAAGAATTTTTCTTGACTCTCTTTTGCTGCTTCTTCCTTAGCCAAGCGTGACACTTCCTCAACCACCTGGTCCTTGGTCATCTGGGCTATGAGATAGGCTTGCGTGGATTCTCGACTGGCTCCAATCAACTGACCTTCAGACACTTGCTGATTGAGGTAAAATTGCAGCAAGAGAACGAAAACTGCTAGCATGAGCAGGGCATAGAGTAGGATACCAGCCTTAACCTTTTTCTTCAAAATCATAGACGAAACTCCTCTCCTCGCCAGTTTCAAACGTCACATCCAATCGAACAACCTGACCAGATTGACTATAGCTAGCCGACTTGACACCGTACAGCATGGGCTGGTAGCCCTGCCCCCGGTCATTGGTCTTACGAAAATCATCTGACCGTGACTTACCAAAGGCCAGGGCCTGACCATCTTGCCTGATATAAATCCGACCCGCATCAACTCTGTCTAAACTGGCCCCCTCCCATTCACTGCGCAGCTGGTCACAGAAGAGTAACCAGTTCTTCTCAACACGCTGGTCCTGGTAGCGAACTTCGTGGACCACCAATTTTGACAAGCCCTCAAAGACCAGCAAACTGCCTGAAACGATGACCAAGGCCACCAGACATTCCAGAAGAGTAAAGGCAGCACACCTAGTTTTTCTCAACACGCGCCACCTCTCTTCCCTCATGATAGACAGCCAAAACCTTGTCCGACCGCTGGACCGTCACCTTGACACCATCGAGCGACAGATTATCCTGACCCGTCTGCACCGCCATCTTGGCCACATTGAGGACCTCCTGTTGATACAAGCCCTCCGCCTGTTGCCTGCGACTGACCTCCATGGCAGAAAGAAAGAGGCTGGTAATAGTGACTAGAACCGACAAGGCCACCAGCCCCTCCAGCAAGATATAGGCCTTATTTTTCCGATTTCTTATAACGACCACTCCCTATATATAATTGATACGACACCGTCTTGCCCCTCGCCCCAAAGGACAGCTTGGCAAGCGAGGAATTCCCACCTTTTTTATCGAAAACAATAGCCTGCTCAGTCAATACATCGATACTAGCAGGCACCTGCACGGACTGATGACCGTTGGACAGTTGGCTATCCGTCAGTTGCAAATGAATTTCCTGCTGGCTGTTGACCGCCAGACGCTGGCTATCCTTATAAAGCTCCTCAAACTCCCAGAAGAAAACCGTCTCCTGCACCGACCGAAAAGCCGACTGGACAGAACCCGACAAAGCCAGCGCAAGAAAGCTCACGATAAAAAGAACCAACAGACTTTCTAGCAGAGTAAAGGCTTTATTGGTTATCTGGATTAGAGGCTTTGGCTTTCTCATATTCTTCTGCCTGTTTTTTGTCAATGTAGCCAGCAGATTGCAAATCGGCTACTGTTGCTTTCTTGTCATGTTCCAATTCATAGAGCTCTATCTGACTCTCTACTACTTTGACAACTGCCTGATCTCCTTTTTTCCGTACCGCCTCTTTCTGCTTGCTCAAATTAGGCACAAACAAGAGTAAAAGCACACTAATAATTCCAAGGACGACTAACATTTCCACCAGAGTGAAACCTTTTTTCTTCATTTTTAGTAATTTCTTCATTTACATCTCCATATTTTGATAAATTGGCAGCAACATGGCTGCGTAGATAAGAACAACAACGAGAGCGACAAAGAGAAAGACCAGCGGTTGAATGAGCTGCATGGCACGAGTAACGCGAGAGAAGAATTCCTCCCAGCACTCATTGGCATAGACGGCAAGTTCGCTACCCAACTTGGACTTGACTTGCCCGTACTCCACAATCAAACTCAGTTCCCTCTTGAAAAATGGATAGGAACGGATATGCTGGTCAAAGCTCTGCCCATTGCCCAAAGCCTTCGCCATATCTCGCCCAATCTCGACAAAGAGCTGGGACTGCTGCTCCTGCATCAGCCGCACCACCTGCTGCATATCCAGTCCTTGCCCGATGAGGCTACCCCACTCCCGCGCGTAGTAGGCGGTCAGGTAGGTTTGGATGAGTTTTCCGAAAAATGGCAGAGCGGACAGACAACTAAAGACAGTGATTTTAGCCGTCCTGCGGTACCAGATGTAGCCTGCTAAAGTGCAGAGCAAGATGGTTAAAACCAACCCGAGAAAGATGGTCGGTAAATGGTTGATGAGCATGGTCGCGGCATTGCCCTCCTCCAACTGTGGCAGGAGATAGTTTTTCAGACCCAGCATAATCAACACCAAAAATCCTAATAGAATAACGGGATAGGTCGCCACCTCAATCAATTTTTTCCGTACTTTGGATAAGTTGCTCAGATAGGTCTCGATGTGTTGCAGACTGAGACTGGTATTGCCATGAATTTCTGCCAATGACACCTGAGTGACAACTGTGTCGGAAAAGGCCAAATCAGCTAAAAGGCTCGAAAAAGGCTTCCCCGCTACCAGACCGTCTGATAGGATTTGCGTATATTGGTCTGCCAAGAGCTGACTGCGCCTGAGAAAATCAACAATCTCTCCCAAGTGAAAGCCACTGGCAAAGAGATTGTTAAAAAGCTCGATGACTTTACGCTGACGCTCCAAGGATAATTTTTTCGGCCTCCGCCTGCCGAGGACTGATATGTCCTGCTGCAAGAAGGCTATCAATCTGTGCATTCCACTTGTCTGCGGAATGGTTTTGGAAATCTTCTCTGGCAAAATCAACAACACCTCCTCCCCCTATCAAGCGCTGGTAGGCAATGCCTTGTAGGGCATTATTGAGCTCTTCTGGACTAACACCCAATTCCAACATCCGAGCATAGACACCCGAAATGGACTTGGCATGCACCGTCGAAAAGACTGTCGCTCCGGTCAAACTAGCCCTAATAACTGATCGAGCTGTCTCTGCATCACGGATTTCCCCGATGATGAGCAGGTCAGGACGATGGCGCAGGGACAGTTTGATGAGATTGTCATAAGTCGCGCCAATAGTTTCATTGAGCTGAAGTTGCAACATATCGTCCTGCTTGATTTCCACCGGATCTTCGATGGTCAGAATTTGCTTGTCTGGGAATTTCATCCTGGCTAAATGGTACATAAGCGTGGTCTTGCCAGAGCCGACTGGACCCGAAAAAAGGTAGAGTCCCCGACCTTTGATTTCCTTGGCAATTTCCTCTACGGCCTGAAACCAGAATTTCAACTCCTTGTCATTATCATAGAGCAGACGAATGACCAAACTTTCCTTGCCACGATAATCCCCGACCGTTGACAGGCGCAGAGAAATCTCGCCCTTGCCATAATCATAATCGCAGGACCCCTGCTGACTACGGCGCTTCTCACCGACATTGAGACCAGCTAGAAACTTGAAATGCCCAATCAGAGCATCTACTTCCGTTTCCTCCAGCTCTCGGACAAATTCCCGTTCGTCCATGATACGATGATAGAGCTGATAGGTCTCACCTTTGGGAACCAGATAAATGTCACTGACTCGACCGGTTACCGCCTCCTCTATCATTTGTTTTGCTTTTTCTTGAATCATAAATCCTCCTCACCTATTAGTTCGGAAAAATGATGATTTTTGCAAAATTTATTTAAAAAAAAATAAGAAGGACTGAACCATCAATCCTTCTCTCTTAATAATTTACGCAATTCCCTTTCTTGAGTTTGCATGGTCTTACTCTAGGTGCAAGGTCCTTCTTCTTGGAATCTTCCTTAGCTTCTAGCAATAGCAAAGAATGGTAACGTTGCAAATACTCATCACATTCCTCGCACCAATACTGATCCGCTTCATCCCAAAAGGCTGTCATCATCCCACCCTTCGATTCTTCCTTAGGAAAGCGACTAGCCAAATCTGTCCACTCTTTCTGAAAGGCAAGAACAGCATCCTCATAATTTTCAAAAACTAACTTGTCAGTGATGTCTTCTTCCCAACCTTCAATAAACCACCAGGGTTCAAAATCTCCATACATTTTAATGACTTGATACATAACTATACACTCTACTTTCTCTGTTCCAACAATTATACCGAAAATAAGAAGAATTTTGAAAATATATGCTTAGAAAATACAAATCCAATAAATAAAGTGCCGTTATAGGTGGTACCAACAATTCTTTCTTCTACTTAAAATCTCGCAGGTAGTCTTGCAGTTCACGTATCATATTCCTCCGCCCATGGAAACTCTGACCTGTGATTAGCTTCTCATATTTTTCTAACTGTTCCGCCGACAGCTGACTTCTATAAGTCCGCAACATGTCTCGCAAAACAATAAAATCGTCATTTAACAATCCCGGCGACTTTACTAGATGCGACAAATCATGAATATCTTCATGGGGCATACGGTCAAACTTCCGCTTATGGCTTTCTTGCCTGCGCACAACATCCCGAACACGATTTCGGAACTGAACCTTAAAGTAACTACAGAGCTTATCCTTATCTTCCTCCAATTCTGGAAAACTGCATAGTAATTTGTACAGAACCAACATCCCCTCCTGGTCCCAATCCTCACGTTCCCATAACTTCACGTAGAAATCCTTACGCGCGCGGTGGACAATTCCCTGAACTTCAAAATAAATCTTTTCAAATTGCATAAAACTATGCCTCCTTTAATTGATAGACCTAGTTTATCTAATTTTGAAAAAAACAAACAGGACATTTTTGTCAGTATAAAATAATAGTAACTAAATCTCAGTGAAAACAATATACCTGAGGTGGTGCACAAGAGCATTCAAACGCGCAGTCTAACCTGCCCTTTGAAGCGATTTAAGACGCACATCCTAACAATCAGACATTTTACAATAGCATTAAATCAATTCCTGTCCTATTTAAATACAATACTTGGGATCTGTAATAACCTTATCTATATCATCAAGCGAAATGCCTTTAGTCCCCAGCAATAGAACAAATTATACACTTCGAAAATCGGTTTAACTTGCTATGATAATGAGTATACCATACAATCGAGTAGGGACTAATTTCTAGTCCCTCTCACACCACCGTGCGTGCCGTTCGGCACACGGCGGTTCAACTAACTTTTAACACATGTCGTTTTAGATAATAATCTAGGCAAGAAACCAGTCCACGTTTAGCGAGGACTGGTTTTGATATGGCACGTTTCAGTACAGAGCTCTGAGCCACTAATTGATAATGGTCTCCCCAGCCAGATACTTTATCCGCTATCCACTTCGGTACTCCTAATTTGAGAAGTCCCCCTAATCGCCTAGATTTCTTCTTCCATTGTTTCCAGATAATAACTCTTATTCGAGTTCTTAGTCGTTCATCAATGCTTTCCATGACTGATTTCATGTTCGTCATAGAAAAGTAGTTTATCCAACCTCGGATGACCCAGTTTAGTCCCTCAATTCGGCTGTCTAGGTCAATACTCCACTTACGGGCCGTTAGTTTCTTGAGTTTTCTCTTGAAACTCTGTACGCTATCCTGATGCGGACGACTTTTCCAGCCCTCAGATGATTTCCAGAACCCAAATCCTAGGTACTTTAATTTGCTCGGTCTCACAATCTTGGTCTTGGTCATGTTGACTTTCAAACCTAATCGTTTTTCAATATAACGACTAATTGAATGCATAACACGTTTAGCAGCCGCCTCACTACCAACTATGATGACGCAGTCATCTGCGTAGCGAACGAAGCGAAGTCCACGATTTTCCAACTCTTTATCTAGCTCATTAAGCATGATATTGGACAGGAGCGGTGATAGGTTTCCTCCCTGTGGAGTTCCAACTAGTGTTTTATACCGTTGTCCGTTGATGACTACACCTGAATGAAGGTACTTACGAATTAAAGATTCTGTATCTCCATCTTGGATAATGTTATGAACAAGCGACATCAGTCTATCTTGAGGAACGGTATCAAAGAACTTCTCCAGGTCTATGTCTACTATCCACTCATAACCGTCATTAAGGTATTCTAATAACTGGATAATAGCTTGTTCGCATGACCGATTGAGTCTGAATCCGTAACTCCTCTCAGAGAAATAGGGTTCACAAATGGGACTAATGACTTGGACAATAGCTTGTTGTATCATTCTATCCATGACCGTTGGGATACCTAACTGACGGACTCCGCCGTTAGGTTTGGGAATTTCAACTCGTAAAACTGGCTGAGGTTTGTACTACCTCTGCTTTATGAGTTCTTTAGTTGAACGCCAGTGTTTGCGGAGATAGTCATCTATTTCGTCAATAGTTACGCCGTCAATTCCTGCTGAACCTTTATTGGCTCTAACTTGATTGTAGGCTTCAAGCATATTGGACCGAGATAGGATATTATCTAGTAACTGTGACATGTGCGTATTCCTTTCTTGTTTCGGTGTCTGAGGGACGTCTTATATTGGTGAACTTTCCTCTAGTCAATACGTGACCGCACCCAGTTCTATCAGACCGCTAGTTTTACAGACACAAGCGAAGTAGGTATACTTCGGTTAATTGTTCAGCCCTTCGCTCCACCTCTATTACAGAAGTTTCATCACTACTATAGCTTCGGCTGAGAGCCTGCCCCAGCCATTGTTGTTCAACGAAGAATGAGTTGATAACAACAATAGGCGAGGGTACTTCTCATGATTTGTTGTTACTACGTCTTTGACGCTCATGAGACCTCACGGGATAAGTCGTACATCTTTCCTCGTTTACTCTCGTGATTTACGTCTATAGGTTACGACTACCTTTTTGGACTTTAGAGTTATATGCCCCCTCATCCCCTATATACGCCTTGTTATCACGTTTCTGTTCGTAGAGCCACGATTTCGCTATCCCTTCCTCTCCCCGCTACCTCACGATAGTCAGGCTTGGGAGTCGCTTTGGGGTTCACCGGTAGCGGGTGTCCACAGAGGACTTTCACCTCAGATGTACGACATGCCCGTCGTACATAAAAAATGCATGCACCTATTATCTGGATACATGCATTTTTCAAAATGTTGTCACATAACGGTTTCTTTGCTCAAGTAGAGACTCTATTTTCCTTTATATATTTCCAATGGCAGACTGATTCCCATAAAATATAAAAGAGGAAAATAAGATGAAGCTGAACAGTAACTGCCCAATAAGAAAAGAATTTTGATGGCAATAAATATCAAAAAAGAGAAGACCAAACAGATCTTCTCAAAAATATAGTCCGTACGGGATTCGAACCCGTGTTACCGCCGTGAAAAGGCGGTGTCTTAACCCCTTGACCAACGGACCATATAACTCCGCCAACAGGGCTCGAACCTGTGACATCATGATTAACAGTCATGCGCTCTACCAACTGAGCTATGGCGGAATTTCACTAAGCGACTACCGTATCTAACAGGGGGCAACCCCCAACTACTTCAGGCGTTCTAGGGCTTAACTGCTGTGTTCGGC
>NZ_JBIMJQ010000023.1:0-34503 GCF_043674215.1 Streptococcus sp. A22 | reverse complement strand
AATTTCCATATTTGGATTACGAGACTCAAAATATTTTTCGTCAAATACCTTGATGGACTTGACAAATGGTAGAAAAAGAACTCCTCTGGGTTTGCTCAGAGGAGTTAATATTTTCATTTATTTTTCCGTACATAGATCCAGTAGCTGACCCAGTAATAAATCAGGTAGAGCAGCCAGGCTAGAACCGTAAGAGCCAGTAGGCTGTTCAGGACCTTGGAGACGCTTGGGAGAAGCCAGTTTATCAGCAAAGTTGTTACAAAAATCGCTATCCCTGCATAGGTCGGTAGTTTTTTCATCTCAAAGCCCTCCTTTGTGATTATTATATCAAAATTATATTGACAAAACAAATATAAGCGTGTAATATAATGTAAAAAGGAGTATTCTTATGAAAAGACCAATTCATCTCTATATTTTTGTAGCTCTATCAGCTATTGCCAGTCTCTTGCGGGTCTACAATGCATTTTTCTCACATTATAATGAGGAAGCCATGCTTCAACTGGTGCAAAGTGCTCCAAGTATAGACGAAAACTTCCTCATCTATACCAAGGAGGCTATCGGTTTCCAAACAAATCTTATCAATAAGGTTCTGGCAGCGCTTTTGCTGTTGACCGTAGTAGCAACAATCGTCTTCCTCTTCATGAAAAAGAACGAGCAGGCCTCCTTTACCTATCTCGGTTATGTCTTTGGAGCCTTGTTATTTAACACCTACGCCTTTATTGGTGGTAAGGGCTTAGTCTCTATCTTCACGGATGAATTGACCCGCCAAGGAACATCTGCAACCTTGATGGGAGGCTATATTGTCAATATTGTCTTGTTTGCTATCTATTTTGGTGTGACTGTATTTTTCCATTTGCGTAAGCCCAAGGAAAAGCCAAATGCAGCAACCAATGCAACCGACATCTAATAATTAGAAAATGCACAGCTGATGTAGCGTGTGCATTTTTTGTTGCTTAAGGTAGGGCAATGTAGCGACGAGCACCAGAATAGGATAAGTAGCTCAACCACTGCTTGCCTTCTGCCTGGACGATTCGGTCATAGTTGACGCTTTGACCGACGTTATAGTAGGCTAGAATTGAAGCTGATAAACTAGCTTGATTTCGAATGGCCAATCGGTTCTTGAAGGTATAGGTGCCCGACGAAGGTAGGGCCGGTGTGCTTGGGCTGGTTGGTGCAGGTTTTGGAGTAGGTGTGGTCGTAGTAGTAGCGGTTGTTGTCAATTTTTTAATCGGTATATAGCGACGATTTCCAGCAAAGCTGAGGTAGCTAATCCACTGGTAGCCGTCTGCTTCCAAGATACGGTCGTAGTTAACGCTTTGCCCTGCTTGATAGTTTGCCAAGGTTGGACTAGCTATTTTTGCCTCAGCCTTGATGGCGGTTTGGGCGGTGAAAGTGTAGGTTCCGCTTGGAGCTAGGTTGGTTGTTGAACTTGCAGGCTTGGTTGGTGTCGTCGAGACCGGTGTAGTGGTAGTCGCTCCAGAATAGCCGGTCAAGTCCTTGAAATGAATATAGCCGCTGACTGAATTTTTATGAATCCAGCGTTTATTGTAACTTTCATTATAGTTAAAATTATATTCTTCAATCTCTACCATATCACCATTGATAGCGGATACCCAGGCCACGTGCATGCTATTCCACCAAGCAACAGAGCCGATGGCAGGGTTCATGTCTACGCGGTAGCCTTCACGTTGGGCGCGGTAACCCCAAACATCGGCATTACCGTAAGCACGCGGTAGGGTAAAGCCGTTTGTAGTACTGAGGCGGAAGGCGACGAAGGATGTGCACTGGCGCGTGTACATTCCCCAAGGGTCGACCTGCCAGCCAATTTTATAGGGATAGTTGTCCCCAAGGGCTGCAGAAGTGGTTGTTGTGCTAGCTGTTCGCATTTGGTTACTTGGAGTGACCGCAGTGCGCGCGGTCCCAGTATTTGTCGTGGTATTGCTTGTCCCAGCTGTTTGCGGGATTGTTATGGTTCTGGCTTGGTTTTTGGAAATGGCAGAGCTACTGCTGGTAGTTGCAGGAGCTACTGCTTGTATCGTACTTGTATTTGTTTGTGGGGTAATCACTTCTTGTGGCTTGGAAATTATTCCTGCATCACTGGTCTTTGTAGCAGTCGTTTGCTGGCTGGCTTGGTTTGTATTGGTAGAAGATGTACTTGTTTCAGTACTTGTTTGACTTGCCTGACTCGTTTGAACTGGGCTACCTGCTTGTGCCGTAGAAGGATTGGTGGTAGAAGCTGTCGTACTAGCCGCAACCAGTTGGGCATTTAGCAGACTGACAGTTGCCAGCAGGACTGAGGCAGCACCGAAAGAATATTTTCGGATAGAAAAGCGTGATGCATGGTG
Source organism: Streptococcus sp. A22 (assembly GCF_043674215.1). Classification (NCBI taxonomy): domain Bacteria; kingdom Bacillati; phylum Bacillota; class Bacilli; order Lactobacillales; family Streptococcaceae; genus Streptococcus; species Streptococcus sp. A22. The sequence continues at coordinate 32,161 of NZ_JBIMJQ010000023.1, read as the reverse complement.
TGTAAGTGATTGTTTTGTCATTCAGACTCCTTTTAAAAATTTTTTATGTGGAAGTTTCGGAGGCAGCCAATCATATTGTTCAGGATTGGGGGTTAGAACCTGTATTCACATCTCGGCATTTGAGCTAATTAAGGTAGCTTACTTGTGACTACAGTTTCTTAGTTCTTTATGAAATTTAGATTTATATTGAATGAACCTCACATTCAGATTCGTTGCATATACTCAATGAAAATCAAAAGTAGCCTAGGAAACGACGCCGAAGGTAGAACTGGAGTTCACCAAGGCAAGTTGACAACGGATAAGATGATTTTCGAAGAGTATTAATCTGGATATGACCTTCATTGAGCATTCGGAGTTGATTGACTGCTCCTCGCCTCCTCACTTACTCTGTTCGCAAGTCGGCTGGAATTTTTCCAAAAAAATTGGGAAAAATAAAAAATCCTTAACCAAAATGGTCAAGGATTGGGATGAATTACATTTTTTCAGGGGCTTGGACACCGAGAAGGCGGAGAGCCTCTTTGAGAACGACACCAGTTGCGTAGGCAAGGGCCAGACGGCTGTCACGTTCTGGGCTTTCGTCCAGGATACGTGTGTGGGCGTAGTATTTGTTGAAGGCTTGAGCCAGATTGATGGCGTATTTGGCAATCAAAGATGGGTCAAATTTGTCACCGGCACGTTCAACAACATTTGAGAAGTTTTGGATGTGCTTGATGATATCCCAGCTTTCTGCGTCAGCCAGCTTGTAGTCATTGTCAGCGCTTGGTGTAAAGTCAGCCTTGCGCAGGATAGACTGGATGCGGGCGTATGCGTATTGAACATAAGGACCAGTCTCACCTTCGAAGGATACCATAGCCTCTAGGTCAAAGTCATAGCCGTTGTCGCGGTCGGTTTTGAGGTCGTAGAACTTAACAGCTCCGACACCGACTGCATGCGCGACTTCTTCCTTGTTTTCCAGGTCTGGATTTTTAGCTTCGATTTGAGAAAGGGCGCGTGAGATAGCCTCATCAAGCGTCGGCTCGAGCAGGATAATATTTCCCTTACGAGTAGACAATTTTTTCTTGTCTTTTGTCACCAAGCCGAAGGTGATATGTTTCATATCGTCGCTCCAGTTGAAACCCATTTCCTTGAGAACAGCTTTCAGTTGCTTGAAGTGGTTAATTTGCTCCTGACCAACGACGTAGATGTTTTTCACGAAGTCATAAGTGCGCTTGCGGTACATAGCTGTAGCCATGTCGCGGGTGATATAAAGTGTGGCACCGTCTGTTTTCATAATGAGGGCTGGTGGCAGGTTGTAGCTTTCCAAATCTACAATGCGGGCACCTTTAGACTCATGGAGCAGGCCTTTTTCTTCTAAGATTTGAATTCCTTCATCCATCTTGTCATTGTAGAAGGCTTCACCGTTGAAGCTGTCGAAGGTAACGCCTAGCTTGTCGTAGATGCGGTTAAATTCCACCAAACTTTCGTCGCGGAACCATTGCCACAATTCTTTTGCTTCAGGGTCGCCGTCTTCCAATTTTTTGAACCATTGGCGAGCTTCTTCGTCCAGTTCAGGTTTTTCTTCGGCCTCAGCATTGATACGGACATAGAGTTTGAGCAATTCAGAGATTGGGTCAGCTTCAACCGCTGCCTTGTCGCCCCAGAGTTTGTAAGCAACAATCAGCATACCGAACTGTTTGCCCCAGTCGCCCAGGTGGTTGATACGAATTGGCTTGTAGCCCAGTTTTGCATGGATATTTGCCAGAGCGTCCCCGATAACGGTCGAACGGAGGTGTCCAACAGAGAAGGGTTTTGCGATATTAGGACTAGACATATCGATAGTGACATTGCGGTCTTGACCGATAGTTAGTTGACCGTAGTCTGCCTTTTCGGTGATGACCTGGGTCAGGACATCGTGCGAAATTGCGGCCTTGTCCAAGAAGAAGTTGACATAAGGACCAGTTGCCACGACTTTTTCAAAACCTGCAGTATCCAGCTTTTCAACAATGTCAGCTGCGATGGCTTGTGGTGCCTTGCGCTCAACCTTTGCTAGTGAGAAAGCCGGAAAGGCGATGTCGCCCATTTCGGATGACTTTGGTTTTTCAAGCAGTGCATAAATGGCTTCAACTTCCAAGTTAGGAAGCACAGCAGCCAATTTTTCAGCAATCATTTGTTTATGATTCATATAAATCCCTCCAGGAGTTATTGATTCTATTTTAACATAATTCTAAGTCAATAGTTGTGAAAAATGATATAATATTTATAAATATACATTCAGAGGTAAGATGATGAACAAGCTAGAACGCCATGACTTGATCAAGTCTATGATTCGTCAAGAAAAAATAGGTCGTCAAACAGATATTCAAAGAGGCCTGGAAGAGCAGGGGGTTGTGGTAACGCAGACCACTCTTTCTAGGGATTTGCGAGAGCTGGGAGTTGTGAAAGTGTATGAGGGTGGACGATCCTATTATTCCATGACTGTCGAGGATGACCAGGTCCACTTTGTCCAATTGCTGGCCCAGTATGCCTACAAGGTCGAGCGCGCTAGTTTTATCTTGGTACTCCACTCAGACTTGGGTGAAGCAGCCTTGATGGCCAATATTATTGACGCGGAAAAGCCTGCGCCAATCTTGGGAACTATTGCAGGAGCTGATACCCTCTTAGTCATTTGCCGAGACGAGTCAGCGGCCCAGCAGGTAGAGGCAGAGATTAACTCTTATTTAGTATAGAATGTGAGAGACTATGGCAACAGAAAAAATTTCTCCAGGAATGCAGCAGTATCTGGATATTAAGGCACAATATCCAGATGCTTTTTTGCTTTTCCGTATGGGAGACTTTTACGAGTTATTTTATGAAGATGCGGTCGAGGCGGCTCAGATTTTGGAGCTGTCTCTGACTAGTCGCAATAAGAATGCGGACAATCCTATTCCCATGGCCGGTGTGCCTTACCATGCGGCCCAGCAATATATTGACACGTTGGTGGAGCTGGGGCATAAGGTCGCCATTGCTGAGCAGATGGAGGATCCTAAGCAGGCTGTCGGTGTGGTCAAGCGTGAAGTAGTTCAGGTCATCACTCCGGGGACGGTGACGGATTCCTCGAAAATGGGAGCCGACAGCAATTTCTTGGTTGCCATTGAGCGTAGCGGGGCTCATTTTGCCCTGTCTTATATGGACGTGGCAACCGGACAATTTTTCGTGACTAGTTTGGATGATTTTGCTAGTCTCTGCGGAGAAATCCGCAATCTGCGGGCGCGTGAAGTGGTCATCGGCTTTACCCTTTCTGAAGAGGAAGAGCAGGTGTTTGCCAATCAGATGAATCTGCTCCTGTCTTTTGAGGATGAGGTTGCAGATGATGTTCATCTGATTGACCAATCCTTGACGGACTTGGAGAAGGCTGCGGCAGGGAAATTGTTGTCTTATTTGCATAGGACCCAGATGCGAGATTTGGCGCATTTGCAAAAGGTAGTCCACTATGAAATCAAGGATTATTTGCAGATGGATTATGCGACCAAGTCCAGTCTGGACTTGCTTGAAAATGGACGGACAGTCAAGAAGCATGGTAGTCTTTACTGGCTCATGGATGAGACCAAGACGGCTATGGGGATGCGGCTCTTGCGGACTTGGATTGACCGCCCTTTGATTGATCAGGGGCGAATTGAGGCGCGGCAGGCAGTTGTGCAGGTCTTTTTGGATTATTTCTTTGAGCGTAGCGACTTGATTGAGGCGCTGAAAGGGGTCTATGATATTGAGCGCTTGGCCAGCCGAGTATCCTTCGGGAAAACCTTGCCCAAGGATCTCTTGCAACTTTCTCAGACCTTGGGAAATGTGCCGGCTATCAAAAATATCTTGTCGCAGATGGGAGAGCCTGCTCTGGCTAGCTTGGTTCAGGGGCTGGATCCCATCCCAGAACTTCATGCGCTGATTAGCTCTGCTATTGACCCAGAGGCCAATGGACCGATTACCGATGGCAATATCATCAAGACGGGCTTTGACGAGACCTTGGATCAATACCGCCTAGTCATGCGCGAGGGGGCGGGCTGGATTGCCGAAGTTGAGTCCAAGGAGCGGACGGCGTCTGGTATAAATAATCTCAAGATTGATTACAACAAAAAAGATGGTTATTATTTCCACGTGACCAATTCTAATTTGGGCAATGTGCCAGCTCATTTTTTCCGTAAGGCGACGCTGAAAAATTCGGAGCGCTATGGGACGGAAGAATTATCCAAAATCGAAGGTCAGATGCTGGAGGCGCGTGACAAATCAGCCAATCTGGAGTACGAGATTTTTATGCGCATCCGTCAAGAAGTGGAGAAATACATCGGTCGCCTGCAGAAATTGGCTCGTACCATTGCTACTATTGATGTCCTGCAGTCTTTTGCGGTTGTGGCGGAGCAAGAGCGCTTGGTTTGTCCGACCTTTACGGAGCACCGCGAATTGACCATTGACCGAGGTCGTCATGCCGTAGTGGAAAAGGTTATGGGTAAGCAGACCTATATTCCCAACTCAATCCATCTGGATGGAGAAACCCATATGCAACTGATTACAGGCCCCAATATGTCCGGTAAATCGACCTATATGCGCCAGCTGGCTGTGATTGTTATCATGGCGCAGATGGGATCCTATGTGCCGGCTGATCAGGCGGAATTGCCAATTTTTGATGCGATTTTCACTCGGATTGGTGCGGCGGATGATTTGGTCAGTGGGCAGTCGACTTTCATGGTAGAAATGATGGAGGCCAACAAGGCTGTGCGTTTGGCGACAGACCGCTCGCTCATTCTCTTTGACGAGTTGGGGCGTGGGACAGCGACTTACGACGGTATGGCTCTGGCCCAGTCCATTATTGAGTATATCCACGACAAGATTGGTGCTAAGACCTTATTTGCGACCCATTACCATGAATTGACCGAGCTAGGACAGACCTTGGAGCACTTGGAGAATGTCCATGTGTCGACCTTGGAGCAAAATGGTCAGGTGACCTTCCTTCACAAGATTGCGCCAGGTCCTGCCGACAAGTCTTACGGTATCCATGTGGCCAAAATCGCAGGTATGCCAGAGGACTTACTCAAACGGGCGGATAGTATTTTGCAGCAATTGGAAAATCATGCGCCGTCCAGTCAGCCAAATCTAGTGAGTGAACCAGCCTTGGGGCAGTTGGATTTGTTTGCAGAAATTAGCAGCCATCCTGTGTTGGATGAATTGCAGGCTCTGGACATCCACAATATGACCCCTATGGAGGTCATGATGGTGGTTGCAGAGTTGAAGAAGAAGCTGTGAGATGAGTATCGGCAGGAAGAAATAATTGAGGTAAGGAATGAAAAAAATCACGACAACTCATTTTACATGGTTGGTGGCAGATGCGGGCGAGACAACAGATATTGATTTTTTGAAGGAAAATCTCCATTTGGATTCGGAAATCCTGTCCTACGTATTGGATAAAAACGAATTTGCGCGTTTGGAGTATGACAAACATAGTCAGGAACTGTTGGTGATTTACAATGCCCTGCGTTCAAATTCTAAGTCAGATTTGACCTACCAGACAGCTCCGGTGTCTTTCTTTGTATCTGGCAATCAGTTACTGACGATTTTTGGTGAGGATACCAATTATTTGCAGGCCAGTTTTGAACGAATATTGCATAGGCGACAGGATGCGACCATGCTAGAATTTGTTTTCACTGCCCTGTTTCTGATTTCAAAAGCCTATTTCCCAGTTCTGGAGAAATTGAACCGCAAAAGTTCGGAATTAAACAGGGTCTTGCGCGATGAGACGACTAAAAAATCTCTTTTGGAATTGTCAGATTTGGGAACTGGTCTAGTTTATCTGGCCTCTGCCAGCAAGCAAAATGCTTTGTTATTGGAACAATTGCAGGGGCAGACCTTTTACAAAAGCTTGTCGGAAGATGAACTGGAACAATTGGAAGATGCCCACATCGAGGCCCGTCAGCTGATGGAAATGACCAATCTATCAGCCCAAGTCATCGAGAAGTTGGAAGGCACCTACAATAATGTCCTTAACAACAATTTGAACGATACCATGAAAACCATGACCAAATTATCTATCCTTTTGGCCATCCCAGCCATTGTCACAGGATTTTTCGGTATGAACGTGGAACTTCCTAGTATTTTCATGAAAATCAGCCAGTCTTGGTTTTGGGTCATTATCCTCTCGGCGGGGCTGTGGGTAGTGATTGCACTCTTTCTCAATCGCATTATGCGCAAGGAGACTAGACGTTAAAATGATGTTAGTCAGAACAGTGGTTCTGGCTTTTTTGCCGTTTAGACGTGGAATTTGACCGAATGGCGACAGGCTATTGAAATTCGTCTGTTAATGGGTTTTAATAGTCATAGAAGTTAGCTGGCTTTAAATAAAGAAAGGAGAGTTTATGAAAGTGAAGGTTGCTATCTCGCCCGAAATCCTAGAAGATTTGGTTACGGTTGAAGCGAGAAAATTAACAGCACAGATTAGTAGCTTGGTGGAAATGATTGAGACCTTTGGTAGGCAGGCGGAGCGTCTGACGGTCAAAAAAGGTGAGGAGGTTCACTTGTTGGAGTTGTCGGAGATTTACCGACTCTATTTGGAAAATAAAATATTGCAGATTGAGACGAGGGATGCAGTTTACCAGTCAGATTTGCGGCTTTATCAGGTCAAGGAAGTATTGTCATTGGATTTTCTACAGGTCTCTCAGTCAGAAATCATCAACTTGAAGCAATTGGGTCACTTAAAACAGACACCTAATGGCTTGGTCAAGTTAGTCATGAAAAATGGGGCGGGAACATATTCCTCTCGCCGTTATTTGAAAGTTATTAAAGAAAGGTTAGGATTATGAAAAAATATCTCTTATCGGCATCTTTGGGTGTTACCATTGGTAGTTTAATTTCAATTGTTATGGCAAGCTTCTTTGGCGAAGGTTACTATTTGCCAATTAATCCTCATTCGACCATGGGAGCCATTTATCTGGAGCGGTTTTCGCAGCCGCTGATTATGCTGATTTCGGTTGTTATTTGGGGGACAATCGGTGTCCTCTTCCAAGCTGCGGACAAGATTTTTGAGCAAGATTGGAGCTTGGTTCGGATGATGGTGATGCATTTTCTGGTAACGGCAATCGGTTTTACACCGCTATCGATTTTAGCGGGATGGTTTCCAGTCAATCTTGCAGGACTGCTCTTTTTCTGGATGCTCTTTATCTTGATTTATGCCTTGATTTATTGGTTTAATATCCATCAGATGCGCCAACAAATTGAACGAATCAATCGTTCTTTGGATAAATAAGCAAAATTTGCTACAATGGATATAGGAATTAATAAAGAGTTTTCATGAAGACAATTCAACTTGTATTTTTTGGTTTTTTCTTATTGTTTAATTGTGGCTATATTCTTTATAATCTCATCACAGGCTTTGATTGGTCTCAAATTCTCTTGCCAGTTGCCTTTGCCCTGTTTAGCGGATGGGGATGTTACTCACTTTTTAAGGAGATGAAACAAGCCAAATAATCTCTTAGATGTAAAACATTCGTCTAAGGTTAGGGAATATCGTTCTCTTTTTATAAATTGCCCGTTCTTTTTAGCTGATATAGAAGAAATCGATAGGATATTGTCTTTGTGCTATAATAAAAGATATGACAAATGAGAGAACTAAAACAAATCATATTATTGAATTGCCAGATATTCTAGCCAATCAGATTGCAGCCGGAGAGGTCATTGAGCGTCCGGCCAGTGTCGTTAAGGAGCTTTTGGAAAATTCCATCGATGCAGGCGCGACTCAGATTCAGATTGTGATTGAAGAAGCGGGGCTCAAGACCATTCAAATTACGGACAACGGCGAGGGCATTGCGCATGATGAGGTGCGCTTGGCCCTTCGCCGTCATGCGACTAGCAAGATAAAAAATCAAGCGGACCTTTTTCGTATTCGGACCTTGGGTTTTCGTGGTGAGGCCCTGCCCTCTATCGCCTCTGTCAGCCAGATGGTGATTGAAACGGCCACTGCGGATCATCCTCACGGCATCTTGCTGGAGGCTAAGGGCGGGGTAGTTGAAAAAGAAGAACCTATCAGCCGTCCAGTCGGGACTCAGATGACGGTTTCGGATTTATTTTACAATACCCCTGCTCGGCTCAAATATGTCCGCAGCCAGCAGGCCGAATTATCTCACATTATCGACGTTGTCAACCGTCTCAGCCTAGCCCATCCAGAAATCAGCTTTACTCTGATAAATGAAGGTCGGGAATTGCTTGCCACTGCTGGAACAGGCAATCTCCGTCAGGCCATTTCTGGTGTCTACGGCATTGCATCGGCTAAGAAAATGGTTGAAATTGTTGCCGAGGACTTGGATTTTCAGGTGTCGGGCTATGTTTCCTTACCCGAATTGACCCGGGCCAACCGCAACTACATCAGCATTTTCATCAACGGCCGCTACATCAAGAATTTCCTGCTTAACCGAGCGATTTTGGAAGGATATGGCAGTAAGCTCATGGTCGGACGTTTTCCACTGGCGGTGCTTGCCATTGAGATTGACCCTTATCTTGCTGATGTCAATGTCCATCCGACCAAGCAGGAAGTCCGTATTTCCAAGGAAAAGGAGCTGATGCAGCTCATTCGTGAAGCCATTGCTCAAGCCCTCAAGGAGCAAGATTTGATTCCAGATGCTTTGGAAAATCTGGCGAAATCCAGCACGCGGACCAAGGTCAAAGCTGAGCAGACGACGTTACCGTTGCGTGAGACCAATCTCTACTACGACACGGTCAAGAAAGATTTCTTCCTCAAGCCAGAGGTTGTGGCGGAGGAGATTGCGCCATTGGAAATGGCAGAGCAGTCGAGTCAGCCTGAGCCTCAGGCTGCAGCTATCAAATTTGCCCAGCGTTTGTCAGCAGACGAGCAGGATGCCGAGCATCCTGCCCTCAGTCAGAAAGAATTAGCCAAGTTGGCCAATCAGCTGGACAAAGAACAGACGTCGACCTTCCCAGAATTGGAATATTTTGGTCAGATGCACGGAACCTATCTCTTCGCTCAAGGCAAGGGCGGCCTCTATATCATCGACCAGCACGCTGCTCAGGAGCGGGTCAAGTACGAATACTACCGTGAGAAAATTGGCGAGGTGGACAATTCTGCCCAGCAACTGTTGGTACCCTACATTTTTGAATTTCCTCAAAATGATGCCCTGACCCTGTCCAGTAAGTTGGAAAGCCTGCGCCAGGTCGGCATCAATCTAGAAGAGTACGGTAGCAACCAATTCATCCTGCGGGAACATCCGATATGGATGCAGGAAGAGGAAATTGAGTCTGGGGTCTATGAGATGTGTGACATGTTGCTCTTGACCGACCAAGTTTCCATCAAGCAGTATCGGGCTGAGTTGGCTATTATGATGTCCTGCAAGCGGTCGATTAAGGCTAACCATGCCTTGGATGACTATTCGGCGCGTGACCTCATTCGCCAGCTGTCCCACACGAAAAATCCTTATAACTGTCCGCACGGTCGCCCAGTTTTAGTCAACTTCAGCAAGTCGGACATGGAAAAAATGTTTAGACGCATTCAGGAAAATCACACCTCTTTACGAGAATTAGGAAAGTATTAGAAAATCATGTACGACTATATCAAAGGAAAACTTACGAAAATCACTGCTAAATACATCGTCATTGAAGTGACGGGTATTGGCTACATTCTTCATGTGGCCAATCCTTACGCTTTTTCTGGCCATGTCAACCAAGAAGTGACGGTGTACACGCATCAAGTCATTCGAGAAGATGCCCACTTGCTTTACGGATTTATGACAGAAGCTGAAAAGTCTGTCTTTCTCAGCCTGATTTCTGTGTCTGGTATCGGTCCGACAACAGCTCTAGCCATCATTGCCGTGGATGATAATGACGGGCTGGTTCGGGCCATTGAGCAGAAAAATATTACCTACCTGACCAAGTTTCCGAAAATCGGTAAAAAAACAGCCCAGCAAATGGTGCTGGACTTGGAAGGCAGGTTTGTTATGAGCGAAGAAACAGGTCCCGTCGAAACGTCGGCTCCGACCAGTGAAAATCATGCCTTGGAAGAAGCAATGGAGGCAATGGAGGCACTCGGCTACCGACCGGCTGAACTCAAGAAAATCAAGAAATTCTTCGACGGCACGACCGATACCGCTGAGAATTACATCAAGTCCGCCCTCAAGATGTTGATGAAGTGAGGATAGTGATGAGATTAAATTTGATACATGCTGGGACTAGCCATAGACCAAACTATCCTTTGTCAGGAAAAGAATTTTCTATTGATTATCACTATATGCCTCATGAAGAGGTTGTCATCATAGGACGCATAGACCCTAATTACCACTTTTTTGAAGCTCGAGCATCTTTGAAAGACACGGAAAAAATATCGTCCATCTATAAGGACTTGATGGCGGATCAACAGGACCATGTTCGCCTTGGGACACTCCATCATCTCGGCTATACCTATTCTGGTCGTCTGAGTGCTTCTCTAATATCGAATTATGTCGGTTATTGGGATACATACACGGGTCTGCAAATTAAGCAGAAAGATGAACATTCTGGCGGACATTTTGCTTATTTTTTACAAAGACACTATCGTGAACAAGTGAGAAAGGCGGAGCTACGCGATAGGAGTGGTTCGTATGTATCAATCCTGGAAAATTATCAAGCCTATCTAAAAACAGTTGATTATATGGCTTATGAGGGTAAGGTAGAACCTCTGAGGCAGATATTGGAGCAAGAGGCTTATGTGCTTCTGTCTCAAAATGAAGAGCTCGTTCAAGCTTATAAAGCTTGTCTAGATTTGATAGGATCGCTCTATAATACTTATCAGACTGCCATTCTTTAATGCTAGAAAGGAAAAATATGAACCGTTGTTCTTGGGTCAATCTCAACAATCCCTTCTATATAGCCTATCACGATCAAGAATGGGGGCGCCCTTTGCATGAGGAGCAGGCTCTCTTTGAATTGCTCTGTTTGGAGACCTATCAAGCAGGTCTGTCTTGGGAAATTGTGCTCAACAAGCGACAGGCTTTCAAGGCTGTCTTTCATGATTATGACTATCAAGCGGTTGCTAGCATGACTGACCAGCAGCTGGATGCCCTGCTCGACAATCCAGCTATTATTCGGCACAAGGCTAAGCTCTACGCGACCCGTGCCAATGCCCAAGCCTTTCTCAAGTTACAGGAAGAATGCGGCAGTTTTGACCATTATATCTGGTCTTGGCTAGCAGGTCGCCCACAGGTCAATTCGGTTGGTGACTACCGTCAAGTTCCTGCTAAAACCTCCCTTTCCGAGGCTATTTCCAAGGACTTGAAAAAACGAGGTTTTAAATTTGTCGGTCCTGTCTGCGTCTATTCTTTCCTACAAGCAGCCGGGCTCATTAACGACCATGAAAATACGTGTGACTGGAAAAATATCTAAAACCACCACCCAATTACGAACTAATAGATAGGCAGGTAACTGCATGCTATCAAAAGTAGAAGGAGGATTATGAAAGCAGAACTCATCGCCGTAGGCACTGAAATTTTGACCGGTCAGATTGTCAATACCAACGCGCAATTTCTATCTGAAAAATGTGCTGAATTGGGTATTGACGTCTATTTTCATACAGCAGTAGGCGATAATGAAAAGCGTCTTTTGTCGGTGTTGGAGATTGCCAGCAAGCGAAGTGATATGGTCATTCTCTGTGGCGGTTTGGGACCGACGGAGGACGATTTGACCAAGCAGACCCTGGCTCAGTTTTTAGGACGCGACTTGGTCTTTGACAAGAGGGCCGTGGACAAGCTGAACCGCTTTTTTGCCAGTCGTCCCGGTCGTATTCGCACACCCAATAATGAGCGTCAGGCTCAATTGGTGGCTGGTTCTATTCCCTTGCACAATCCCACAGGGCTGGCTGTAGGGAGTATGATTGAACAAGACGGCGTTACCTATATTGTCTTGCCAGGACCGCCTAGCGAACTCAAAGCCATGTTTGCCCAGAGTTTGCTGCCGCTGTTGACCCAATCCGAGCAACAACTCTATTCGCGGGTCTTGAGGTTCTTTGGTATCGGCGAGAGTCAGTTGGTTACTATCTTGGCAGACTTGATTGACCAACAGACGGACCCGACTCTAGCCCCTTATGCTAAAACAGGGGAAGTCACCCTGCGCCTGTCTACCAAGGCGACCAGTCAGGTAGAGGCAGATGCCAAACTAGCCCAGCTAGAAAAGACGATTCTGGAGCGAGATAATTTAGCAAAATACCTATATGCCTATGGTGAGGACAATAGTCTGGCTAAAACGGTTGCGGATTTGTTGGTTGACAAGCAGCAAACCTTGTCCATTTTGGAGCAGGGAACGGGAGGTCAGTTGCAAGCGGAATTGAGCGCAACCATGACAGACCAGATGTATTTTAGCGGGGGTCAGGTCAGAGGTCAGGGTCCAATCAGCTCGGACAGCTTGGTGACAGAAGCCAGTCAGTTGCGGAAGGAATTGGCGACAGATTTGACTCTGGCTGTTTCGGTGGCTGTCAAACCCCAATCGACTGTTGACAACGTCCTTGCCAAGGTCAGTCTGGTCTTGGTCAGCACCTCTGGGATTGTCCAAAAAGAAGTGGATTTAGGGGGGTATTCATGGCTCTATCTGCGTCAGTTAGCTTGCCTGCAGGCCTTAGACTTTGTACGAAATACTTTGTGAAATAGCAGAACTTTGCTATAATGGTTTGATTAGAAAAAGAGGAGAAAGAAATTGGCTAAGAAACCATCGAAAAAATTAGAAGAAATTACTAAAAAATATGGAGATGAGCGCAAAAAAGCTTTAGATGACGCTCTCAAGTCTATCGAAAAAGACTTTGGTAAGGGGGCAGTGATGCGCCTGGGTGAGCGTGCCGAGCAAAAGGTTCAGGTCATGAGCTCTGGTAGCTTGTCGATTGACATCGCTCTGGGCGCTGGTGGCTATCCGAAGGGTCGTATCGTCGAGATTTACGGTCCAGAATCATCTGGTAAGACGACGGTTGCCCTTCATGCGGTTGCCCAATGTCAAAAAGAAGGCGGTATTGCAGCCTTTATCGATGCCGAGCATGCTTTGGATCCTGCTTATGCAGCGGCTCTAGGTGTTAACATTGATGAATTGCTCTTGTCGCAGCCGGATTCTGGTGAGCAGGGTTTGGAAATCGCTGGCAAATTGATTGACTCTGGTGCTGTTGATTTGGTCGTTGTCGACTCAGTTGCGGCTCTTGTACCGCGTGCGGAGATTGACGGTGACATCGGTGATAGCCACGTTGGTCTGCAGGCGCGTATGATGTCTCAGGCCATGCGCAAATTGGGTGCATCAATCAACAAAACCAAGACCATTGCTATTTTCATCAACCAACTCCGTGAAAAAGTGGGTGTCATGTTTGGTAACCCAGAAACCACGCCGGGTGGTCGTGCCTTGAAGTTCTATGCCTCTGTTCGTTTGGATGTTCGTGGCAATACCCAAATCAAGGGTACGGGTGATCAGAAAGACCAGAACGTTGGTAAGGAAACCAAGGTCAAGGTCGTGAAAAACAAGGTCGCTCCGCCATTTAAAGAAGTTGTCGTGGAAATCATGTACGGAGAAGGGATTTCGCAGACGGGCGAGTTGATTCAAATCGGTAGCGACTTGGGTATCATCAAAAAAGCAGGTGCTTGGTATTCTTACAACGATGAGAAAATCGGTCAAGGTTCGGAAAATGCTAAGAAGTTCTTGGCTGAAAATCCAGAAATTTTTGCAGAGATCGACCGCAAAATCCGTATTCACTACGGTTTGATTGAAGATGATAACGCACCAGCTGAAACGGCTGATACAAAGGCGGAAGCTACTGAAGAAGTTCCTGCTACTGAAACAGAAACCAATGTAGAATTGGAAGAAGTAGTACTTGACCTCGATGGCGGCATCGAATTAGAAGAATAATTCCGAAAAAGTCTAGTCTAGCTAGGCTTTTTCTCATAAAAACCGAATTTTCCCCCTTAAATTTAAAGTTTTTTTGCAAAATAGGTCTGCAGACTGAGGGATTTTGTGGTATAATGGTTTATAATGTGTTTACGAAGATGTAGCAAAGGAGTGACTACATGATTAAAATTTATACTGTATCTAGTTGTACCTCTTGTAAAAAAGCCAAAAATTGGTTAAATGCTCACCAACTTTCATACAACGAGCATAACCTTGCAAAAGAAGCCATTACTAAGGAAGAAATTATGAATATTTTGACCAAGACAGAGAATGGTATTGCAAGTATTGTTTCTTCAAAAAACCGTTATGCTAAGAGCTTGGACTTCGATATTGAGGATTTAAGCGTTAATGAGGTTATTGATTTAATTACCTCAAATCCTCGGATTTTGAAAAGCCCGATTCTGATTGATGAGAAACGTCTTCAGGTAGGCTATAAGGAAGATGACATTCGTGCCTTCCTGCCACGCTCAGTGCGTAATGTAGAAAATGCTCAAGCTCGGATGAGAGCAGCCCTATAAAGTAGATGAAAGAACTCTAGCTCTAGGGTTCTTTTATGCTATATCATTGAGTTTAGGGGCTATATGTGGTATAATAGACTATAAGATAAGGAAAGAAGGTGTAAGTATGGGATTCACAGAAGAAACTGTCCGTTTTCGTCTGGACGATACAGATAAGCAAGAAATCAGCAAAACGCTGACCAGTGTTTATCGGTCGCTTGACGAGAAAGGCTACAATCCAATCAATCAGATTATCGGCTATGTCTTGAGTGGGGACCCTGCTTATATCCCTCGCTACAATGATGCCCGTAATCAGATTCGTAAACATGAGCGCGACGAAATCATTGAAGAATTGGTACGCTACTACTTGAAAGGGAATGGGATTGACCTCTAATGAGAATTATGGGATTAGATGTCGGTTCAAAAACCGTCGGTGTAGCCATTTCGGATCCCTTGGGTTTTACGGCCCAGGGTTTAGAAATTATTCCTATAAATGAAGAAAAAGGTGAGTTCGGTTTTGAAAGGCTGAGCGAACTTGTTTCCCAGTATAAGGTGGACAAGTTTGTTGTTGGCCTACCCAAGAACATGAACAATACTAGCGGTCCGCGCGTTGAGGCCAGTCAAGCCTACGGTGATTTATTGGCGGAACAGTACGGACTGCCTGTTGATTACCAGGATGAGCGCTTGACCACTGTAGCGGCTGAACGTATGTTGATTGAGCAGGCGGATATCAGTCGCGGAAAACGTAAAAAAGTGATTGACAAATTAGCAGCCCAGCTGATTTTGCAAAATTATTTAGATAGAACATTTTAAAATATAAAGGAGATAAACATGGCACATCATCACGACCATGAACATGACCACAACCACGACGAGCGTGAATTGATTACTTTGGTAGACGACCAAGGTAATGAAACCTTGTTTGAAATTTTATTGACAATTGACGGCCAAGAAGAATTTGGTAAAAACTACGTTCTCTTAATTCCTGCAAGTGCAGAAGAAGATGAGAACGGTGAGGTGGAAATCCAAGCTTACTCGTATATCGAAAACGAGAACGGCACAGAGGGCGATTTGCAACCAATCCCGGAAGATGCAACAGCAGAATGGGACATGATTGAAGAAGTCTTCAACAGCTTTATGGAGGAATAAAAAGGTCCGGGGGACCTTTTTATCTTTTGCTTGAAAACCAAGGAGCTAATCAAGGTCCTGTGGACATCGAATCATGAGTCCATAAATTAAAAATCGAATAAAGGTCTGGTGATTGTTTTAATCTGCTCCCTGTCGTTAGAATGAAATTTCTAACGATTTTTTTAAGGAAGCTAGAAAAAAATAACACTAAAATCAATGAACAACTTGAAGGTAGAAGATTGTATGAAAGATGAGTTAGAAAGATATTTGTTAAAAGACCCTGATATCATTAGGATTTTGGGGATTGTAAAGGATTTAGACTTAGCGGACTCGTGGATTTGTGCAGGAACAATTCGTAATTTTATCTGGAATCACTATCGTTTTGATAAAAATACGGATGTTGATTTAATCTTTTACGATGAGAAAATATCGCATCAAGCAACAAAAGAATTAGAAGCAAATTTGCGACAAAGATATCCGGAATATCAGTGGGAAATTAAGAATCAAGTATTTATGCACATTCATAGCCCGGCTACCTCTCCTTATCAATCGTCAAAGGGTGCCTATCATATCCCTTGTTGGTTTTGAGCTTGTAGAAGATTTCGATTAGGGTTGCGTTTGGATTTCTTCGGATGCAATTTTTAATCCAGGTAAGCTCCTGTTCGGTATGAGCTTTTGGATGAGGTGTTAGAGGTCGATGCGACCGGTCTTTCAGCGATTCTTTGGTGCCGTCGAATCGCTTGTTCCACCGCATGAGAGAGGCTTTTGAGACCTTGTAGCGTCGACAGATGAAGGTGACAGAAGCTCCATTTCGATAGGTTTTAACAGCGTGGTAGCGTGTTTCCAGAGTGTGTGGCAAATAGCGAAGATTTTGTGGTATACTAGTCATGAGAAGATTTCCTTTTTGATGAGTAGGTGGTACTCTTATCATATCAGGGAATCTTCTTTTTGACTTCTAGAAGTCTCACATCTATTGTAACGCTACAACAGCGTGGTAACGTGTTTCTAGAGTATGTGGTAAATAGCGAAGATTTTGTGATATACTAGTCATGAGAAGATTCCTTTTTTGATGAGTGGTGGTACTCTTATCATATCAAGGAATCTTCTTTTTGACTTCTAGAAGTTTCACATCTATTGTAACGCTACATTTGATTTTTAAATTTTTAAGTAAAAACTCTTGCAATGCACAATATAATTTGATAGAATGTTCTAGTGCCGTAAAAATTACGGCTGTAGCTTTGATGCAAGAGGTTGCGACACGCTCGGTTGCATTGCCACGCGACCCGTGTTGGTTTTCTTGTGGAGCTAGCCTATTATCTTAAATAGACGAAAAGGAGACAAAGATGGCAAACAAAAAAATCCGCATCCGCTTGAAAGCGTACGAACACCGTACACTTGATACAGCAGCTGCAAAAATCGTTGAAACTGCAACACGTACAGGTGCTCAAGTAGCAGGTCCAGTTCCACTTCCAACAGAACGTAGCCTCTACACAATCATCCGTGCAACTCACAAGTACAAAGATTCTCGTGAGCAGTTCGAAATGCGTACACACAAACGTTTGATCGACATCATCAACCCAACTCAAAAAACAGTTGATGCCTTGATGAAATTGGATCTTCCAAGTGGTGTAAACGTAGAAATCAAACTTTAATTGATTTTGAGCATGAAAAACGCTCGTTAAAAACTTTTTAATACAAAATAAGAAAAGGAATATTTTTCTCATGACAAAAGGAATCTTAGGGAAAAAAGTGGGAATGACTCAAATCTTCACTGAATCTGGTGAATTTATCCCTGTAACTGTCATCGAAGCAACTCCAAACGTTGTTCTTCAAGTGAAAACAGTTGAAACTGATGGTTATGCAGCAGTTCAAGTTGGTTTTGATGACAAACGTGAAGTATTGAGCAACAAACCTGCCAAAGGCCATGTAGCTAAAGCTAACACAGCTCCTAAGCGCTTCATTCGTGAATTCAAAAACATTGAAGGCTTGGAAGTTGGACAAGAAATTACAGTTGAAACTTTCGCAGCTGGTGATGTTGTTGATGTAACTGGTACATCTAAAGGTAAAGGTTTCCAAGGTGTTATCAAACGCCACGGTCAATCACGTGGTCCTATGGCTCACGGTTCTCGTCACCACCGTCGTCCAGGTTCTATGGGTCCTATTGAACCTAGCCGTGTATTCAAAGGTAAAAACCTTGCAGGTCGCATGGGCGGCAACCGTGTAACAATTCAAAACCTTGAGGTTGTACAAGTTGTTCCAGAAAAGAACGTTATCCTTATCAAAGGTAACGTACCAGGTGCTAAGAAATCTCTTATCACTATCAAGTCAGCAGTTAAAGCTGGTAAATAATAAGGAAAGGGGAAATCAGTCGAAATGGCAAACGTAACATTATTTGACCAAACTGGTAAACAAGCTGGTGAAGTAGTTCTTAACGATGCGATCTTTGGTATCGAGCCAAACCAAGCAGTTGTATTTGATGTGATCATCAGCCAACGTGCTAGCCTTCGTCAAGGTACTCACGCAGTTAAAAACCGTTCAGCAGTCTCAGGTGGCGGACGCAAACCATGGCGTCAAAAAGGAACTGGACGTGCTCGTCAAGGTTCTATCCGTTCACCACAATGGCGTGGCGGTGGCGTAGTCTTCGGACCAACTCCACGTTCATACGCGTACAAACTTCCACAAAAAGTTCGTCGCTTGGCACTTAAATCTGTTTACTCAGAAAAAGTTGCTGAAAATAAATTTGTAGCTGTTAACTCACTTGAATTCACAGCTCCAAAAACTGCTGAATTTGCAAAAGTACTTGCAGCATTGAGCATTGATTCTAAAGTCCTTGTTATTCTTGAAGAAGGCAACGAATTCGCAGCTCTTTCTGCTCGTAACATCCCAGGAGTTAAAGTTGCAACTGCAACAACTGCAAGCGTACTTGACATCGCAAATGCAGACAAACTTCTTGTAACTCAAGCAGCTATCTCTAAAATTGAGGAGGTTCTTGCATAATGAATTTGTATGATGTTATCAAAAAACCTGTCATCACAGAAAGCTCAATGGGCCAACTCGAAGCAGGCAAGTATGTATTTGAAGTTGACACTCGTGCGCACAAACTCTTGATCAAGCAAGCTGTTGAAGCTGCATTCGAGGGTGTTAAAGTTGCAAATGTTAACACAATCAACGTGAAACCTAAAACAAAACGCGTAGGTCGTTATGTAGGTCGCACAAACAAAGTGAAAAAAGCAATCATCACATTGGCTGCTGATTCAAAAGCGATCGAATTGTTCGCTACAGCTGACGCTGAATAATCAAAGGAGGAATTAACGTGGGTATTAAAGTTTATAAACCAACGACAAATGGCCGTCGTAACATGACTTCTTTGGACTTCGCTGAAATCACAACAAGCACTCCAGAAAAAAGCTTGCTTGTTGCTTTGAAGAGCAAAGCTGGTCGTAACAACAACGGTCGCATCACTGTTCGTCACCAAGGTGGCGGTCACAAACGTTTCTACCGTTTGGTAGACTTCAAACGTAACAAAGATGGCGTTGAAGCAATCGTTAAAACTATCGAGTACGATCCAAACCGTTCAGCAAACATCGCTCTTGTACACTACACAGACGGTGTTAAAGCTTACATCATTGCTCCTAAAGGTCTTGAAGTTGGTCAACGCATCGTTTCAGGTCCAGAAGCAGATATCAAAGTTGGTAACGCACTTCCACTTGCAAACATCCCAGTCGGTACTGTTGTTCACAACATCGAGTTGAAACCAGGTCGCGGTGGTGAGTTGGTTCGTGCTGCTGGTGCATCTGCACAGGTTCTTGGTCAAGAAGGTAAATACGTTCTTGTTCGCCTTCAATCAGGTGAAGTTCGTATGATCCTTGGTACTTGCCGTGCTACTGTTGGTACTGTGGGTAACGAACAACATGGCCTTGTTAACCTTGGTAAAGCAGGTCGTAGCCGTTGGAAAGGTATCCGTCCAACAGTTCGCGGTTCTGTAATGAACCCTAACGATCACCCACACGGTGGTGGTGAAGGTAAAGCGCCAGTTGGTCGTAAAGCACCATCTACACCATGGGGTAAACCAGCTCTTGGTTTGAAAACTCGTAACAAGAAAGCTAAATCTGACAAACTTATCGTTCGTCGTCGCAACCAAAAATAATAGGTTGTTAGCTTAATTCCGCCAACTCGGTAGCCCGCTATGCGGGCAAGCCGCTGTGGTACATATTTTAAAGGAGAAAACACTAAAATGGGACGTAGTCTTAAAAAAGGACCTTTCGTCGATGAGCATTTGATGAAAAAAGTTGAAGCTCAAGCAAACGACGAAAAGAAAAAAGTTATTAAAACTTGGTCACGTCGTTCAACGATCTTCCCAAGTTTCATCGGTTATACAATCGCAGTTTACGATGGACGTAAACACGTACCTGTATACATTCAAGAAGACATGGTAGGTCACAAACTTGGTGAATTTGCGCCAACTCGTACTTACAAAGGTCATGCTGCTGACGACAAGAAAACTCGTCGTAAATAATTTAGGAGGAAAACACAATGGCAGAAATTACTTCAGCTAAAGCAACTGCTCGCACAGTACGTGTTTCACCTCGTAAATCACGTCTTGTCTTGGATAACATCCGTGGCAAAAGCGTAGCAGACGCAATCGCAATCTTGAAATTCACACCAAACAAAGCTGCAGGCATTATCGAGGGAGTTTTGAACTCAGCAATCGCTAACGCTGAAAATAACTTTGGTTTGGAAAAAGCTAACTTGGTAGTCAGCGAAGCATTCGCAAACGAAGGACCAACATTGAAACGTTTCCGTCCACGTGCGAAAGGTTCTGCTTCACCAATCAACAAACGCACAGCTCACATCACTGTAGTTGTGGCAGAGAAATAAGGAGGTAAAAACGTGGGTCAAAAAGTACATCCAATTGGTATGCGTGTTGGCATCATCCGTGATTGGGATGCTAAATGGTATGCTGAAAAAGAATACGCGGATTACCTTCATGAAGATCTTGCAATCCGCAACTTTATCAAAAAAGAATTGGCTGATGCGTCAACATCAACAATCGAAATCGAACGTGCTGTTAATAAAGTAATCGTTTCTATCCACACTGCTAAGCCAGGTATGGTTATCGGTAAAGCTGGTAGCAACGTTGATGCACTTCGTGCTCAATTGAACAAATTGACTGGTAAGCAAGTACACATCAACATCATCGAAATCAAACAACCTGATTTGGATGCACACCTTGTTGGTGAGTCAATCGCTCGTCAATTGGAGCAACGTGTGGCATTCCGCCGTGCTCAAAAACAAGCTATCCAACGTGCAATGCGCGCTGGTGCAAAAGGTATCAAAACACAAGTTTCTGGTCGTTTGAACGGTGCTGATATTGCCCGTGCAGAAGGCTACTCAGAAGGAACTGTTCCTCTTCATACACTTCGTGCGGATATCGACTACGCTTGGGAAGAAGCTTTGACAACTTACGGTAAACTTGGTGTTAAAGTATGGATCTACCGTGGTGAAGTTCTTCCAGCTCGTAAAAACACTAAAGGAGGTAAATAACAAATGTTAGTACCTAAACGTGTAAAACACCGTCGTGAATTCCGTGGAAAAATGCGCGGTGAAGCTAAAGGTGGAAAACAAGTAGACTTTGGTCAATACGGTCTTCAAGCAACTACTAGCTCATGGATTACAAACCGCCAAATCGAAGCTGCCCGTATCGCTATGACGCGTTACATGAAACGTGGTGGTAAAGTTTGGATCAAGATCTTCCCACACAAATCATACACTGCTAAAGCTATCGGTGTACGTATGGGTTCTGGTAAAGGTGCTCCTGAAGGTTGGGTAGCTCCAGTTAAACGCGGTAAGGTTATGTTTGAAGTAGCTGGCGTTTCTGAAGAAATTGCACGCGAAGCATTCCGCCTTGCAGGTCACAAATTGCCAGTTAAAGTTAAATTCGTAAAACGTGAAGCAGAATAAGGAGAAGACATGAAACTTCAAGAAATTAAAGATTTTGTAAAAGAACTTCGTGGCCTTTCTCAAGAAGAACTTGCTAAGAAAGAAAACGAATTGAAGAAAGAACTCTTCGAACTTCGTTTCCAAGCTGCTGCTGGTCAACTTGAGCAAACTGCTCGTTTGAACGAAGTGAAGAAACAAATTGCACGTATCAAAACTGTGCAATCTGAAACTAAATAATAGATTGGGAAAGGAGAATTTCAATGGAACGCAATAATCGTAAAGTTCTTGTTGGACGCGTAGTATCTGACAAAATGGACAAAACAATCACAGTTGTAGTTGAAACTAAACGTAACCACCCAGTCTATGGTAAACGTATTAACTACTCTAAAAAGTACAAAGCTCATGATGAAAACAATGTTGCTAAAGAAGGCGATATCGTTCGTATCATGGAAACTCGCCCACTTTCAGCTACAAAACGTTTCCGTCTTGTAGAAGTTGTGGAAGAGGCAGTTATCATTTAATCAACCTGAAAGGAGAAAATTGACATGATTCAAACAGAAACTCGTTTGAAAGTTGCTGACAACAGTGGCGCACGTGAAATCTTGACAATCAAAGTTCTTGGTGGTTCAGGACGTAAATTCGCGAACATCGGCGACATCATCGTTGCTTCAGTAAAACAAGCTACTCCTGGTGGTGCGGTTAAAAAAGGTGACGTTGTTAAAGCCGTTATCGTTCGTACTAAGACAGGTGCTCGTCGTGCTGATGGTTCATACATCAAATTCGATGAGAATGCTGCAGTTATCATCCGTGAAGACAAAAACCCTCGCGGAACTCGTATCTTTGGTCCAGTGGCACGCGAATTGCGTGATGGCGGTTTCATGAAAATCGTTTCATTGGCACCAGAAGTACTTTAATCTAACAAACTAAGTCCCCTGTTATCTCACCAGAGTAACAGGGTGCCCATTAGGGCGTAAGAAATCATAGGAGAAATCAAATGTTTGTAAAAAAAGGCGATAAAGTTCGCGTAATCGCTGGTAAAGACAAAGGCGTTGAAGCAGTTGTCGTAACAGCACTTCCAAAAGTAAACAAAGTTATTGTTGAAGGTGTTAACATCGTTAAGAAACACCAAAAACCAAACAGCGAAAACCCTCAAGGCGCTATCGTTGAAAAAGAAGCTCCAATCCATGTGTCAAACGTTCAAGTTCTTGACAAAAATGGTGTTGCAGGACGCGTTGGTTACAAGTTTGTAGACGGCAAAAAAGTTCGTTACAACAAAAAATCAGGCGAAGTGCTTGATTAATCACGAAGGAAAGGAGAAGTATAATGGCAAATCGTTTAAAAGAAAAATATCTTAATGAAGTAGTTCCTGCTTTGACTGAACAATTCAACTATTCTTCAGTTATGGCTGTGCCAAAAGTTGATAAGATCGTTTTGAACATGGGTGTTGGTGACGCTGTTTCTAACGCTAAAAACCTTGAGAAAGCTGCTCAAGAATTGGCTTTGATCTCAGGTCAAAAACCACTTATCACTAAAGCTAAGAAATCAATCGCCGGCTTCCGTCTTCGTGAGGGTGTTGCAATCGGTGCGAAAGTAACTCTTCGTGGCGAACGTATGTATGAGTTCTTGGACAAATTGGTTACAGTTTCACTTCCACGTGTACGTGACTTCCACGGTGTACCAACTAAGTCATTCGACGGACGTGGTAACTACACACTTGGTGTGAAAGAGCAATTGATCTTCCCAGAAATCAACTTCGATGATGTTGATAAAACTCGCGGTATGGATATCGTTATCGTTACAACTGCTAACACTGACGAAGAATCACGTGCATTGCTTACTGGCCTTGGTATGCCGTTTGCAAAATAAGAGGGAGAGAATAAATGGCTAAAAAATCAATGATCGCTAAGAACAAACGCCCAGCTAAGTTCTCTACACAAGCTTACACACGCTGTGAAAAATGTGGACGACCACACTCAGTTTACCGCAAATTCAAATTGTGCCGTGTATGCTTCCGCGACTTGGCTTACCTTGGACAAATTCCTGGCGTAACAAAAGCTTCTTGGTAGGAATAACTTGCTATTCCCTTGCAATTCGTTGTCAGCACTTCTGGCCATACCTCAGTATTGCCTGCGAAGTGCTTCCTAGATTTGCTTAGGACTAGCAACTTATTCTATATATACACTTACTACTTGTCCGCAAGGACATCATTAACTAGCAAGTGATTCAATCAAACTGCTAGTAAGAGGAGAAACAACAAATGGTTATGACTGACCCAATTGCAGATTTTTTGACACGTATTCGTAACGCTAACCAAGCAAAACACGAAGTGCTTGAAGTACCTGCATCAAATATCAAAAAAGGTATTGCTACAATCCTTAAAAATGAAGGTTTTGTAAAAAACGTTGAATTCATCGAAGATGACAAACAAGGCATCATCCGCGTATTCTTGAAATACGGACCAAACGGTGAAAAAGTTATCACTAACTTGAAACGCGTTTCAAAACCAGGTCTTCGTGTTTACTCAAAACGTGAAGATATTCCAAAAGTTCTTAACGGACTTGGTATCGCAATCATCTCAACATCAGAAGGTCTTTTGACTGACAAACAAGCTCGTCAAAAGAACGTTGGTGGTGAGGTTATCGCCTACGTTTGGTAATCTTTTAGCTTCCAATTTCATCATGTGCCTGTGTTAGAGCGTCTTGGCATACTCGAGTATAGCCTGTGTCGCGCTCTGCCTTGTCACATTTAGAAATTGAAACCTAAAAGCATGATTGCTTCTCAAATGCGATTATGAAACCTGCTCATTCGAACACGGGCTGAAGTCCATGTTTCATCAATGAGCCCCCGTGAAAACTAGTCGTTTTACGGCTTGATAATTTAACAGGAGAATTAAAAATATGTCACGTATTGGTAATAAAGTAATTACATTGCCTGCTGGTGTTGAGCTTGCTCAAAACAACGGTGTGGTAACTGTAAAAGGACCTAAAGGGGAATTGACTCGTGAATTCCCAACTGCTATTGAAATCCGTGTGGAAGGTACAGAAGTTACTCTTCACCGTCCAAACGATTCAAAAGAAATGAAGACTATTCACGGTACTAGCCGTGCTAACCTCAACAACATGGTTGTTGGTGTTTCTGAAGGCTTCAAAAAAGAACTTGAAATGCGTGGTGTCGGTTATCGTGCTCAATTGGCTGGTAACAAATTGACACTTGCTGTTGGTAAATCACATCCAGATGAAGTGGTTGCACCAGAAGGTATTACATTTGAAGTTCCAACACCAACACAAATCGTCGTGTCTGGTATCAACAAAGAAGTTGTTGGTCAAACAGCAGCTTACATCCGTAGCCTTCGCGCTCCTGAGCCATACAAAGGTAAAGGTATCCGCTATGTTGGTGAATTCGTTCGCCGTAAAGAAGGTAAAACAGGTAAATAATAGCTTGCTGAGGTGGCTTAGCCACCTGGCTGACTATTTCTCAAATTGTTTCGCAAGAAACAGAATCATACATTAAGAGGTGAATATTGTGATTTCAAAACCAGATAAAAACAAAATCCGCCAAAAACGCCACCGTCGCGTTCGCGGTAAAATCTCTGGAACTGCTGCTCGCCCACGTTTGAACATTTTCCGTTCTAATACAGGCATCTACGCTCAAGTGATTGATGACGTAGCGGGTGTAACGCTCGCAAGCGCTTCTACTCTTGATAAAGAAGTTTCAAAAGGTACTAAGACAGAACAAGCTGTTGTTGTAGGTAAACTCGTTGCTGAACGCGCGGTAGCTAAAGGTATTTCTGAAGTGGTCTTTGACCGCGGTGGATATCTCTATCACGGACGTGTGAAAGCTTTGGCTGAATCAGCTCGTGAAAACGGATTGAAATTCTAATAGGGAGGACACTAAGAAATGGCATTCAAAGATAACGCAGTTGAAATTGAAGAACGCGTAGTAGCCATCAACCGTGTTACAAAAGTTGTTAAGGGTGGACGTCGTCTTCGCTTCGCAGCTCTTGTGGTTGTTGGTGACCGTAACGGTCGCGTAGGTTTCGGTACTGGTAAAGCTCAAGAAGTACCAGAAGCTATCCGCAAAGCAGTTGAATCTGCTAAGAAAAACATGATCGAGGTACCAATGGTTGGTACAACTATTCCTCACGAAGTTCGTTCAGAATTCGGTGGAGCTCGTGTTATGTTGAAACCAGCTTCAGAAGGTTCTGGGGTTGCTGCCGGTGGTGCAACTCGTGCCGTAATCGAATTGGCTGGTATCGCTGATGTGACATCTAAGTCACTCGGTTCAAACACACCAATCAACATCGTTCGTGCAACTGTTGAAGGTTTGAAACAATTGAAACGTGCTGAAGAAGTGGCTGCACTTCGTGGCATCTCAGTTTCTGATTTAGCATAAGAAAGGAGATACTCATGGCTCAAATTAAAATTACTTTGACTAAGTCTCCAATCGGTCGCAAACCAGAGCAACGTAAAACAGTTGTTGCACTTGGACTTGGTAAATTGAACTCTTCAGTTGTTAAGGAAGATAACCCAGCTATTCTTGGAATGGTGAACGCTATCTCTCACTTGGTAACTGTTGAAGAAGTTAAGTAACTTATACTAAAGTTAACAATAAACAGACTAGGTCGCATGGAGAAATCTTTGCGACTTCTAGTCAATTTTGATAGAAGCGAGTTTGTGGGCGGCTTACTCTAACTCCCCACAGGCGCTAGCATATAAAAGAGGAGAAATATATAATGAAACTTCATGAATTGCAACCTGCAACAGGTTCACGTAAAGTCCGCAACCGTGTAGGTCGTGGTACATCATCAGGTAACGGTAAAACATCTGGCCGTGGTCAAAAAGGTCAAAAAGCTCGTAGCGGTGGCGGTGTTCGTCCTGGTTTTGAGGGTGGACAAACTCCATTGTTCCGTCGTCTTCCAAAACGTGGATTTACAAACATCAACGCTAAAGAATACGCAATCGTTAACCTTGATCAATTGAACGCTTTTGAAGATGGTGCTGAAGTAACACCAGTTGTACTTATCGAAGCTGGTATCGTTAAAGCTGAAAAATCAGGTGTTAAAATCCTTGGTAACGGCGAATTGACGAAGAAATTGACAGTGAAAGCTGCTAAATTCTCTAAATCAGCTGAAGAAGCAATCACTTCTAAAGGTGGCTCAGTAGAAGTCATCTAAGAGGTGACCGCCTATGTTTTTTAAACTTTTAACAGATGCTCTAAAAGTAAAAGCTGTTCGTAAGAAAATCTTATTTACAATTTTTATCCTTTTGGTGTTCAGGATTGGTACACATATCACCGTTCCTGGTGTCAATGCCAAAAGCTTAGAAGCATTGTCAAACGTTCCCTTCCTAAACATGATGAGTTTGGTTTCGGGTAACGCTTTGAAAAATTTCTCTGTTTTTGCACTGGGTGTCAGCCCTTATATCACGGCTTCGATTATTGTTCAACTGCTTCAGATGGACATTTTGCCGAAGTTTGTAGAGTGGGGCAAGCAGGGCGAGGTTGGTCGTCGGAAATTAAACCAGGCGACTCGCTATATTTCCTTGGTTTTGGCCTTTGTCCAATCCATGGGGATTATCGCCAGCTTTAATGCCCTATCAGGAGCACGACTGACCAATATGCCAATGACTTGGCAGACCTATCTTTTGCTGGGTTCTATCTTGGCAACCGGTTCTGTCATTGTGACTTGGTTGGGAGAACAAATTTCTGATAAGGGCTATGGTAACGGAACATCAATGATTATCTTTGCGGGAATCATTTCATCCTTGCCAGATACTTTTAGAGAAATTTATATCGACCGTTTTGTCAATATTGAGGCTAGTCGGATTACAGAATCCATCATTTATGTTGGACTTTTGATTGTACTCATCTTGTTTGTAGTCTACTTTACAACCTACATTCAACAAGCTGAATACAAGATTCCGATTCAATATACAAAACGTGCTCAAGGTGCGCCATCTAGCTCATATCTTCCCTTAAAATTGAATCCTGCAGGCGTTATCCCCGTTATCTTTGCCGGGTCTATCACTGCACTACCAAGTTCTTTGATTCAATTTTTTGCTAGTCAAAACAGAAGTGCGGGTTGGTTACTAGGTATTCAAGAGTATTTTGATTATTCCACTGTTAAAGGGATGCTGGTATATGCTGGATTGATTATCATTTTTACCTTTTTCTATACATTTGTACAGGTAAATCCTGAGAAAACGGCAGAGAGTCTTCAAAAAAGTGCGGCATATATCCACGGTGTTCGTCCAGGTAATGGAACGGAGAAGTATTTCTCTGTCCTGTTGAAACGTCTGGCGACAGTTGGTGCCTTGTTCTTGAGTTTTGTAGCCTTGTTACCAATTCTTGCTCAAAATATTTTTGGTCTTTCTTCCAATATTGCCTTCCTGGGTACTAGTTTGATTATCTTGATTATGACAAGTATCGAGGGTATCAAGCAATTGGAGGGATACCTTCTCAAGAGAAAATATGTAGGCTTTATGAACGTAACAGAATAGAATATAGGTTGACCTAGTCAACCTTCTATTTTGTTTTTAGATAAGTTTGTCAATTGTGGCAAATTTATGTGAAAACAAAATAAGGAGTTTGTCATGAATCTTTTAATTATGGGTTTGCCAGGTGCTGGTAAAGGGACTCAAGCGGCTAAGATTGTTGAAAAATTTAATGTTGCTCACATTTCTACAGGCGATATGTTCCGTGCTGCTATGGCTAATCAAACGGAAATGGGGTTACTTGCTAAATCGTATATCGACAAAGGCGACTTGGTTCCGGACGAAGTAACCAATGGTATCGTCAAAGAGCGTTTGGTGCAAGACGACATCAAGGAAAAAGGTTTCTTGCTAGATGGTTACCCACGTACGATTGAACAAGCGCATGCCTTGGATGCCAACCTAGCAGATCTAGGAATTGAACTTCAGGGTGTTATCAACATTGAAATCGATCCATCTAAATTGGTTGAGCGTCTTAGCGGTCGAATCATCCATAAAGAAACCGGTGAAACCTTCCATAAAATCTTTAACCCACCTGTTGGAGATTATAAAGAAGAAGATTTCTATCAGCGTGAAGATGATAAGCCTGAATCTGTTCAACGCCGTTTGGAGGTCAATATTGCCCAAGGTCAACCAATTATTGACCACTATCGTGCCAAAGGTTTGGTCCATGATATTGAAGGAGACCAAGACATCGAACTTGTTTTCCAAGCAATTGACACAGTCTTGTCAAATTTAAAATAATCTAATGGATTTGGCTTGCATTTTTCTTGTGAAAGTGATAAAATAGCCTAGTCTGACTTATAATTGTTACCTCTGTGTTCAGAGGGCATCAAATCGATATTTAGAGAGGGGATACTTTTGCATGGCAAAAGAAGATGTGATTGAAATTGAAGGCAAAGTAGTTGATACAATGCCAAATGCTATGTTTACTGTTGAGTTGGAAAATGGACACCAAGTCCTTGCAACTGTTTCTGGTAAAATCCGTAAGAACTACATTCGTATTTTGGTCGGAGACCGCGTAACTGTTGAGCTTAGTCCGTATGACTTGACTCGTGGACGTATCACATACCGCTTTAAATAGCCGAAATACTTGGAGGGATAAAACATGAAAGTAAGACCATCGGTCAAACCAATTTGCGAATACTGCAAAGTTATTCGTCGTAATGGTCGTGTTATGGTGATTTGCCCAGCAAACCCTAAACACAAGCAACGTCAAGGTTAAAATATAGAAAGGAGAAAACATGGCTCGTATTGCTGGAGTTGACATTCCAAATGACAAACGTGTAGTTATTTCATTGACATACGTATACGGTATCGGTCTTGCAACATCTAAAAAAATTCTTGCAGCTGCAGGCATTTCAGAAGATGTACGCGTGAAAGATTTGACATCAGATCAAGAAGATGCTATTCGTCGTGAAGTTGATGCAATCAAAGTTGAAGGTGACCTCCGTCGTGAAGTTAACTTGAACATTAAACGTTTGATGGAAATCGGTTCATACCGTGGAATCCGTCACCGTCGTGGACTTCCTGTCCGTGGACAAAACACTAAAAACAATGCTCGTACTCGTAAAGGTAAAGCCGTTGCGATTGCAGGTAAGAAAAAATAATATAGGAGGTAGAAAAATTGGCTAAACCAACACGTAAACGTCGTGTGAAAAAGAATATCGAATCTGGTATTGCACATATTCACGCTACATTTAATAACACTATTGTTATGATTACTGATGTGCATGGTAACGCTATTGCTTGGTCATCAGCTGGTGCTCTTGGTTTTAAAGGTTCACGTAAATCTACACCATTCGCAGCCCAAATGGCTTCAGAAGCAGCTGCTAAATCTGCACAAGAACACGGTCTTAAAACAGTTGAAGTTACCGTTAAAGGCCCAGGTTCAGGTCGTGAGTCTGCTATCCGCGCTCTTGCTGCCGCTGGTCTTGAAGTAACAGCAATTCGTGATGTGACTCCTGTACCACACAATGGTGCTCGTCCTCCAAAACGTCGCCGTGTATAATCATACCAACCATACACAGCTTTTCGTTTAAGAGGGAGTAAGAAATGATTGAGTTTGAAAAACCAACAATAACAAAAATTGATGAAAATAAAGATTACGGCAGATTTGTAGTCGAACCGCTTGAACGTGGTTACGGAACAACTCTTGGTAACTCTCTTCGTCGTGTACTTCTTGCTTCACTTCCGGGTGCTGCAGTAACATCAATTAAGATTGATGGTGTACTCCACGAATTCGACACAGTTCCAGGTGTCCGTGAAGATGTTATGCAAATCATTCTTAACATCAAAGGCATTGCTGTAAAATCTTATGTCGAAGACGAAAAGAAAATTGAACTTGATGTAGTAGGTCCAGCTGCGGTAACAGCAGGTGATATTCTTACAGATAGTGATATTGAAATTGTAAATCCTGATCATTATCTCTTCACAATTGCTGAAGGTGCAACATTTAAAGCGATTTTAACTGTAAATGCAGGTCGCGGTTATGTACCAGCTGAAGGCAATAAGAAAGATGATGCACCAGTAGGTACACTTGCGGTAGATTCAATCTATACGCCAGTTACAAAAGTCAATTATCAAGTTGAGCCAGCTCGTGTTGGTAGCAACGATGGATTTGACAAATTGACACTTGAAATCAGTACAAACGGTACAATTATTCCTGAAGATGCACTTGGGCTTTCTGCTCGTATCTTGATGGAGCACTTGGGTCTCTTTACAGATTTGACTGAAGTTGCAAAATCAGCTGAAGTGATGAAAGAATCTGAAACAGCATCTGATGACCGTATGCTTGATCGTACGATCGAAGAATTGGATCTTTCTGTTCGCTCATACAACTGTCTTAAACGTGCAGGCATCAATACTGTGTTTGACTTGACAGAGAAAACTGAGCCAGAAATGATGAAAGTGCGCAATCTGGGCCGTAAGAGTCTTGAGGAAGTGAAGATTAAACTTGCTGAACTCGGTCTTGGATTGAAAAATGATAAATAAATATAGGAGGAAATCATGGCATACCGTAAACTAGGACGCACTAGCTCACAACGTAAAGCAATGTTGCGCGATTTGACAACTGACCTTTTGATCAACGAATCAATCGTTACAACTGAAGCTCGTGCTAAAGAAATCCGTAAAACAGTTGAAAAAATGATCACACTTGGTAAACGTGGTGACTTGCACGCACGTCGTCAAGCTGCTGCATTTGTTCGTAACGAAATTGCATCTGAAAACTACGATGAAGCAACTGATAAGTACACAGCTACTACAGCTCTTCAAAAATTGTTCTCAGAAATCGCACCTCGTTATGCTGAGCGCAATGGTGGATACACTCGTATCCTTAAAACTGAACCACGTCGTGGTGATGCTGCCCCAATGGCAATTATCGAACTTGTATAAGATCATCAATTTTGTTGAGTGTTATGATGATGGAAGAGAAATCTTCTTAGTCTAGCTCTGGTCTACCGCTGGGCCTGCCCCAGCGGTAACACTCATCATATTGATTTGACGCTTGTTTACGAAATTACTCTAAGCTAGAATAATTTCGTAAGCAGGCGTTTTTTAGCTCTTGTTAACTATGAATGTCGGAGAATTCTTGTGATTCAATAAGTCTGTAGTGTTAGACGCAACTGCCCAATAACGAAGTATATTGGGCGGTTGCACTTGTCCTAAATCACTGAGCTGGATGGTCATAGTGCAGTACCTTATCCAAGAGTGTTTCTAGTGTCTCTTGGTGGATCGCTTGAAAGAATGTGAGTTCCACTTTTCCGAGACGAATTTTCATTAGAATATCGTTTCTGCCTTTCTTCTCAAAGCGACGAGATTTGGGAACAGTCAATGGGACGATGGGGTGTGATATAAAAAAATCCTCCAGTTCTGTTTTCTCTAACAGTATACTGGATAATAGGGAAGCTGAAAAGATACTCCGTTATTGGGCGGTTACGTTAGACTCATCTGTTAGCCCAATACGGTGCCCAGTTTAAGTGATGAGGGAGGATCAAAGCTATCAGATGGCCTGGATAATGAATTTTAGGTCTATTAGCTAAGTGATACTGAGAGTGGGGTTAGTTGATGATAGGATGTTGATGAAGAATATCTATCTCTGAGTATGAACTTATTTCTCATTTTCAGGAAGCTTGAAGTTGAGAATGTACCTTTGTCAATGATGTGAGACCAAAAAGGTGATTTTGAAGTTATCCATTTGTTAAGCTTTACTAGGAGCTA
>NZ_JBIMJQ010000022.1:0-38058 GCF_043674215.1 Streptococcus sp. A22 | reverse complement strand
TGGGCTAGCCCAGACAGCTTAACCTCTGGATCTCTAGTTATCAATGAACTTGTTGCACTTGACTTGACAAATTGGGAATTTCTTATATCAGCTCTTTTTCAATGATAAATGCTTGTTTTGACCAAGTAAATCAGCTATACTAGTAGAGTTATGACAAGAGAGAATGAGCAAAGAAAATCTCGGCGACAGGTTTGGACCAAGTCTGCCAAGCGAAAATATCCCCGAAGAGTTCCATCTAAGAGAAATCGTGGTCAGATTCATCAGCGTTTCCCAAGAACGGTTGCGCTAGATCAGTCTAGAGAGAAGCGGATTGTACCAGGAAGACTTGCAGAAAAGCGTCTTCTTCCAACCACAGACAGGATTAAGGGAGTTGTCAAACCGACTGTGGATAAATTTCTTTCATTTTGGAAATTGCCAAAAAGAAGAAAAAAACGTGGGTCGCGGCATGGTAAAAAGCAGGTTTGGACAGACTACATTCCTATCGCTCTAGGTTTACTAGTCCTCCTTACGCTTGGTATGGTTGCCCTTTTCAATCTGGATTCGACCAAGAAAGGGATAGGCAAAGCCGATTCTTCCAACCAAGCAGCGGCGAGTGGATCGAAGGAAACAGAAACCAAAAAAGAAGTGGTCAAGCCTGTCCATAAGTCTCAGGAGGCCAAAGACTTGGTCATGCAGGAAGATTTGGCTTACATGAACAGTCTCTATCTCTATTATGATTATCCTAATCTGAGTTTAGAAGATACGGTCAAGGCCTATCTCTTGGAGCAGGGATTGGACCCGTCACAGGTGGCCTTTACCTATAAGAATCTCAAAACCAATGAAGTCTTCTCCATGAACGATACCCAGCCTATGACAGCTGGCTCCACCTATAAGTTACCCCTCAATATGTTGGTGGTAGATGCGGTGGAAAAAGGTGAAGTTTCAGCGACAGAGGCTTACGATATTACCGGCACAACTTATGAATACAAGCCTGAGCATGACGCCTATGTTGCCAATTATAATGGGATGATGACGATCGCAGATATGCAATACGGCTCCATTGTAGTGTCTGAAAATACTCCAGCCTATGCCTTGGCGGAGCGCATCGGTGGTATGGACAAGGCCTACACCATGTTTGGCCGCTATGGTAAATCGAAAAATCCTGACGTGCCAACTATTTCTGCTAATGGCAATCAGACGACAACGAGCTACTATTCGCAGGTCTTGGATTACCTTTATCAGCGTCAGGACAAATACGCAGACCTGATGAAGTACCTAGATGATGCCTTTCCGGGAACTTGGTTTGAAGAGTATGTTCACGGGGTGACCATCTACCAAAAACCCGGCTATGTCCGTGAAGCCCTCAATCTGGATGCCATTGTCATGGAGGAAACACCTTACAGCATTGCCCTTTATACAGCTCATTTTGGTGGCGCATCTGAGAACGATACCGAAATCGATCCTATGGGTTACAATCAAGTGGTCGCCCTCGCCTACGTCATCAATGAGTGGCACAGAGTCAATATGAATCCTGCTAAGGAACTTCCTTCACAAGAGGTGACAGCATCTTCAGAAGAAACAAGCAATGAAAACTAGGTGACAGCCTAGTTTTTTGTACTCAGATTGGTCATCGAAAAAAATGAAAAAGCCCGACAGGTCTAGTCGAGCTTAGTTGGTAGGACTTATTGTTCCTTATTCAGGGTTGCCATTATTTGAGCAGGTGCAGTTAAATCAATAGTTGTTGGAAATGCTGGATTGGTTGAAACACCTTGCATAATAACCTTGTATTGTCCATTTTCTAGAATGAAGCCTGGCAAGAGTTGACCTCCAGCACCACCAATGCCTGTTACACCAGGAAGTAAAGCTACTCCGTCTCCTGTCGACTTGCGAACCAGGTAATGGTTTGGTTTAGGTGAAATCAAGTCTGTAATGACAGCAGTCCGGTGTTGGACATTCCAGTCGGTTACTTCCTCATCTTCGCTTTGACGGAAGTCCTGAGTAACAGTGAAAGTCCCATCAGCTGCGACGGTTACCTCGACCATACGTGCTTGTGGACTAGTGCCTGTCCAAGTACCGACAAGTTCTGTCGGAAGAGCTACTGATGGCAAGGCCAATAGCTGGTCTCCTGTCATAGTTGTTGAGCTAGGCTGGCTTGCAATTTCTTCTTGTTTGGTCTGGTTTGAAGATGAGCTACTTTCTGCTTGAGACGAAGTAGTTGTTGTAGCACTAGATTCGGTTGCTTGGCTAGAGCTTGTATCAGTTTCTTTCTTAGTAGAATTGTCTGTAGCTTTTTTACTAGAGCTGGTTTGTTCTGTTTTCTCACTGGTCTTAGTGGATGTAGCCGGGGTAGTTTCTTTTCCACAGGCTGTTAATAAAATAGCTGCAGATAAGAGTATAATACCGTTTGTTATTTTCTTTTTCATATAAAAATCCTCCTGTTTGATTTTAGTATAGCAAAACAGAAGGATGGTGTCAACACAATTTTGTAACATTTGTAATATTTTTGTAACAAAAGTCGGTTTATTTGAAAAATAGAGCAATATCTTCATCGGTCAGGCCAATCATGGGGTCGATGGTGAGGATATTTTTTTCGTTCAGAATGTAGCTAGTGGGCTGGATGGGGGTGTTTTCCACAGGTTCTTGGTCCAGTAGGGAAAGTTGGCTGGGTGCAGATACAGTTTTTTCCACAGGCACTTTGGTTGGTGCGGGCTGTTCAGACGAGATAGACTGGGCAGATTTTGTAGGCTGATTTGGTGAAATCTGCTCTGGCTGCTCTGCCTTTTCTTCAAAATCCCCTTGGAAACGGGGAACCAGATAGGTTTTGCGTAGGGTACCGGCATTCTTGACCGCGTAGTCAAAGGCGGAGATTTCACCCAGCAGGATGAGCTTGCTCTTAGAGCGGGTGATGGCCGTGTAGACCAGATTGCGCTGGAGCATGCGGTGGCTGGTGCGGGTGATGGGCAGAATGACCACCTGAAACTCGCTCCCCTGAGATTTGTGGATGGACATGGCATAGGCAAGAGTGATTTTGTACCACTCATTGCGGGGGTAGGTCACTTCGCTACCGTCAAAATTGATGGAAATCTCGTCCTGCTTGCTGTCGGTATACTTGGCAGGCAAGAGGTCGGTGATGTAGCCCAAGTCGCCATTGAAGACATTGCTCTCAGCGTCGTTGATCAAGTGGATGACCCGGTCGCCCTGACGGAAAAGTTGGTCGTTGTGGGCAAATTCCAATTGACCCTCGCTTTTTGGGTTGAGCAGGTTTTGGGTCATGATATTGAGCTGGTCAATACCTGCTGCTCCTCGGTACATGGGTGCCAAAATTTGCACTTCCTGACTTGGGATGCCCGACTTGATGGCGGCACCGATAATGCGTTCAATCAGGGCAGGGATTTGTTCGTTTTGCGCCTCGAAATAAGACCGGTCTGCCTTTTTCTCACGGAAATCAGCTGGAAGGCTGCCTTGCCGAATTTGACTGGCAAGTGTGACAATGGTCGAGTCGTCGGACTGGCGGTAGATTTTCTCCAGCGTTAGGCTGGGCAATTTTTTAATCTTGAGCAGGTCGGCCAGGACCTGACCGGGGCTGACCGATGGCAATTGCTCCGCATCTCCGACAATGAGGACCTGCGTCTGAGAGGAAATATTCTGGAAGAGCTGGTTGGCCAACCAAGTATCGACCATAGAAAATTCATCGACGATGATAAATTCCGCATCCAGATAATCATCGCGGTAGGATTCTTCTTGACCTTCAACCAAGCCCAGATGGCGGTGGATGGTCGCAGCTGGCAGGCCGGTCAATTCATTCATCCGACGGGCGGCTCGGCCGGTTGGAGCAGCTAAGAGGACAGGACATTCGTCACGGCTTTTTGTCAAATCAATCTTGTGCAAGATAGCGTAGACCGCGATGATACCGTTGATGACTGTGGTCTTGCCTGTGCCGGGTCCGCCAGTTAGGATAAAGAGCGGATTGGTAATAGCTCGGACAATAGCCTCTTTCTGAATAGCATCGTAGGTCAGTGATGACATGCTTTCCAGCTCTGCAATGGCAGTCTCGACGTCCTTGCGTGGGAAGGGCTTGAAACCATTTTTGCCCATGAGGCGGCTGAGGTTCTTGTGAATACCTTCCTCAGCAAAGTAGAGACTGTTGTCAAAAATTTTGGTGCCTGCTTGCTGGACCTTGCCGTCATTAATGAGACCGGTCAATTCCTGCGCTACGGCAGCCGGGTCCAACTCGACATGGCGGGATTTTTCCAGCACGTCAATGCTGGCCTCTAGCAAATCACGCGCCTCGACATAAGTGTCGCCCGTCTCCATAGAGCGCTGGAGCAGGCAATAGAGCATGCCGGCTCGGAAACGCTGTGGTGAGTCGCTCTCGATGCCCAGATTTTCAGCGATTTTATCGGCAATGGTAAAGCCCATTCCTTGAACATCTTCGACCAGCTGGTAGGGATTTTCCTCGATGATTTGCAGTGTTTTCTCCTTGTACTGGTCTTGGATTTGAAAGGCGAGTTTGTTGGGAATGCCGTATTCGGCTAGTTTGGACAAAATCATCTCTGTGCCGTAGTTGAGGCGGAGTTTTTCCGCAAAAGCCTGCCGATTTTTGCTGGACAATCCTGTAATCTGGGTCAATTTTTCAGGTTCGGCTAGGATTTTATCAATGGTATCCTCGCCGTAGAGCTGGACTATTTTCTCAGCCGTCTTGCGGCCGATGCCCTTGAAATGGTCGCTGGAAAAATACTTGACCAGTCCAGAGGCAGTTGGTTTACTGCGTTCGTAGCGGGAGATTTGCAGCTGCTGACCGTATTTGGGATGGGTAACCAAGTTGCCGTAAAAGCGGTAATCTTCGCCTTCAATAACGTCTGCGATGGTGCCGGTCACAATAATTTCGTAGTCGTCATAATCCGCATTGGTCTCCTCGATTTCCAAGAGCAGGATTTTATAAAAATTACTGGGATTTTCAAAAATAATCCGGTCGATAGTTCCGGTGAAAGATACTTCTTGCATGATTTTTCCTTATCAAAAGGGAGTGGGACAGCTGTCTCACTCCTAATTAGTTTATTTTACGGTACCAATGCGGTTGAGGGGCCACATGCGGAAAACGACTTCTCCCTTGATATTGGCCTTGGTGAATGGACCAACATTACGGCTATCTAGAGAAACCAGTCGGTCGTCTCCCATGAGGAAGTAGTGTCCTTCGGGTACGACATAAGACAGGCTTGGGTAGCCATTGGCATCCAGTGTGAAGGCAGTAGCAGCTGCCGCACGGTTTTGGAAGCTCTTATTATAGGAGTAGGTGGACTGGAGTTTATCTTCCTTAAAGGCTGCCAGGTACTCTGCTAAATAAGGCTCATCCACCACCTCTTCATTGATATAGAGAACGTCATTCTCAAAGCGGATGGAGTCACCAGGCATACCGATAACCCGCTTGACAATCAGCTTCTCCTTGCCTTGCGAGTCCACTTCGCTGGCCACGACAATGTCAAAACGGTCAATGGTCGTCGTGCGCGCCATGATCAAGCGCTCCTTGTCATGAAGGGTTGGATCCATAGAATGTCCATCAACAGAAACAGGCTGCCAGATAAAGAGCCGTGAGAGCAAGAATCCGATAATAATCAGAGAGAAGATGCCCCACTCAGCTAGGAAGCGAGCAAGGGAATTTTTTTTAGTTGAACGCATGTGGTTTCCTCTTATTTCAATAATTTTTCTGCTTTTTGTGTGTTGGCAAAGTGGAGTTTGGCGGCCTGGCTGAGCCCCGCCATTCCGTATCTCTGCAAAATTTTGGCTGCGACCTGGTCGGACTTGCTGCCGGCACCGGATGGCAGATTCATGCCTAGTTGCTCCCCTAGTTGAGCCAAATTTTCCAAGAACATGGCGCGTGCGATAATGGATGATACCGCGACGGCCAGGTATTTGCCCTCAGCCTTTTCTTCCAAGGTGACAGGGTTGGCAAAGTGATTGGCCTCTTTTTTGAGATATTTCTGGTAATTTTGGATAGATGTAAAAGCGTCAATGACGATTTTCTCCGGCTGTACCCCTTTTTGGAGTAGCAGGTAGATGGCCTGATTGTGGAGTGCCACCTTGACTGATACGGCATTGTAGCCTTGCTCGATGACCTCGTTGTATTTTTTCGGGGACAATAGCAGAGCTTGGTGGGAGATTTTCTCTTTTAAGAGAGGGGCGATTTGGCAGATTTTTTGGTCTGTCATTTTTTTAGAGTCATTAACGCCCAGCAACTTGAGAAAGGCATGGTCATCAGGTGTGACGTAGCTAGCCACGACAGCCAGACCGCCAAAATAAGACCCGTTACCCACCTCGTCCGTCCCAATCATGGGCAGGTTCTGCCCGGAGATGGTCTGATCAGTCTGAGCCTGCTCATAGCCCCAACGACTGGCTTCCTGCTCTGCCATTTCCCCTTGGAAAACGACTTTTCCAGAAGTGTAGATGGAAAGGCTGGCGCCAGGAAGTTTGAAAAATGCTTCGATGTAAGGATTTTTACTGGCCTGCTGGTAGCGGGCGTAGTGGTGGAGCATCTGTGCCTTGTCTGAGGCAGTCACTTTAAGTACAGCGGTCGTCATGTTCTTATTGTATCATAAATGCGACTTGGAGTGTGCGGAAAAGAGTAGAATCTACTATAATAGTTTTAGAACCTGTATGCACAGTAAGAAACTTTACTGTGCATAGGAAAGTGAGGTTAAGATGGAAAATCAAGTTCAATATAAGTGGGCAACTCTGGGAACGGGTGTTATCGCCAATGAATTGGCCCAAGCTCTACAAGCAATGGGAGGGACTATCTACTCCGTTGCCAATCGTACCTATGAAAAAGGGATCGATTTTGCAAAAAAATATGGCATTGAGAAGGTCTATGAGGACATTGATCAGGTGTTTGAGGATCCTGAGGTGGACATTATCTATATTTCTACCCCCCACAACACCCATATCAATTACCTGCGTAAGGCCTTGGCTGGGGGCAAGCATGTTCTCTGTGAAAAGTCCATCACGCTAAATAAGGATGAGTTGGCAGAAGCCATTCAACTGGCGGAGGAAAACCAGGTCATCTTGGCAGAAGCCATGACCATTTTCCACATGCCAATCTATCGTCAGTTGAGCGAAGTGGCTACAAGTGGCAAGCTGGGAGAGTTGAAGATGATTCAGATGAACTTTGGCAGCTACAAGGAATATGACATGACCAACCGCTTTTTCAATAAGAACTTAGCTGGAGGTGCCCTTTTGGACATCGGTGTCTATGCCCTGTCCTTTGTTCGCTGGTTCATGACTGAAAAACCAAATCAAGTCGCTTCGCAGGTCAAATTGGCTCCAACGGGTGTCGATGAACAGGTCGGTATTCTCCTGTCCAATGATGCGGGTGAGATGGCTACGATTGCCCTCAGTCTCCATGCCAAACAGCCTAAGCGTGGGACCATTGCTTATGATAAGGGTTATATCGAACTCTATGAATACCCTCGCGGGCAGAAGGCGGTTATTACCTATACTGAAGACGGTAGTCAAGAGGTAATCGAAGCGGGCGAGACTGCCAAGGCCCTCTCTTATGAAGTGGCGGATATGGAAAAAGCTGTCGCGGGCATCGAAAATACTATGCACCTAGCCTACACCCAAGATGTTATGGAGATCATGACCCAACTCCGAAAAGAGTGGGGCTTGGTGTATCCGGAGGAGATGTAGTTAGTCTAGGTTTTGAGAGGTTGGAGAAGTCCAACCTTTTTTCTTTATGGCAGGAGATAGTCAGTCTTGAAGCCACATATCAGGTCACTATGACAATCTTGTGACAAATATAATGCTCAAGTGACAATCAATTTGGTTTGTTTACAGCTTGTTTAAAAGCCTGGGAAAGGCTTGTTTTGCAAAAAAAATTCCGCTATCATAGGTCTATCTCAAAAGAAAGAAGGAATGTTTTGTGAAACGTAAACAGACAAACAAACCGGTTTATATGAAAAGAAAGAGAAAAAGATCTGTACTGAAAGAGAATAAGAAAATGTTCTACGCATCCTCTGTAGCCTTGTCACTCTTGGCAACTGGCCTGGCAGCTCCGACAATTTCCGCCTTGGAATGGACACCACGCAATGTCTCTGAGATTAGCGCTGAATTGGTCAATCAAGGGGGCCAACTCACTTACACCATCAAGTATGGCGATACCTTGAGTGCCATTGCTGATGCCATGAATCTGGATATGGAAATCCTAGCCAAGGTCAATCAAATTACAGATGTCAACCTGATTTTCCCAGATACGGTATTGACCACGACAGTTGACCAAAATAACCAAGTGACCCAAATCGAAATTGAAGCACCTGCCCAGACAGCCAATCAAGAGCCTGTTCAAGCGACGGTGGATTTGCAGACAAACCAGGCGACCATCGACGATACAGTTGTTCATCTCGACGAGGTAGAAGTCCCTGCTCCAGCGACAGAACCGACTGCTCCAGTAGCTGAAACAGAAGTCCCTGCCGATATTCCAGCCGAGGTAGCTACAGTAGAAGTGCCCCAAGTTTCTATACCCGAAACAACAGAAGCGGTGGCAGCTCCAGCAGCAGAACAGGTTGCTCCAGTTGAAGCACCAGTGGCAGAGCCAGTAGCTGAAACTCCAGTAGTGGAGCCAGCAAGTGAGTCTGTTGTAGCAGAAGAGCCGGTGGTAGAGACTCCAGTGGCTGAAACACCAGCACCAGTTGCTACGGTAGTTTATGATAATAGTGGCCTCCAGCCCCAGGTTGCAGCATTTAAAGAAGAAGTTGCAAATACTTTCGGTATTACTTCTTTTTCAGGATACCGTCCTGGAGATCCCCAAGACCACGGTAAAGGATTGGCTATTGATTTCATGGTGCCAGTGAGCTCAGCCCTCGGTGACCAGGTTGCTGACTATGCCATTGCCAATATGGGTGCCCGCAACATTTCCTACATCATTTGGAAGCAACGTTTCTACTCACCATATCCAAGCATTTACGGACCAGCCTATACCTGGAATCCAATGCCAGACCGCGGAAGTGTAACAGAAAACCACTATGACCACGTCCACGTGTCTTTCAATCCATAAAAATACGGGAAATCGAATCGAAACAGGTTCGATTTTTCTGTTTTTGATTGCAAAAATAGGATATACTGTTTAAAAATAAGAGGAGGGCTGGTTGTGCCAAATTTTGTATCTGGCTTATGGAAGGAATATCTGGAAACCCGGACCAATGCAGGAGAGGATTTTCTCTATTGGTTACTTCAGCGTAAGATGACCTGGGGACAGCGCTGGCTGGTGGTATTGGTTCTGACGTTTATGGTCCAACCATCCCTATGTTCTGTACATCCTCTTTCTGATTGGCACAATCTTGTTTGTGATTTATGCTTTTGGTAGCCTTTATTTTTTTATCAAAAGGCGATTACAATCAAAGAAACACTAAAAAACTCGGGAGAAACTTCCGAGTCTTGGTCTTTAATCGGCCCAAATGGCAAGGGATTGATAAGGTTTCAGTCGAATGGTTTTTCCGAGTTTGGTGTCGCTGTAGTTGTCAATGAGGATGCTGCCTTGTGCGTAATCGTCTGCCAACTCTAGTTGAACTTCTTCTGGGAAGAAGTTGTTGAGGACCAAGAGTTTTTGACCGTCGTGGAGGCGCTCAAAGGCGTAAACCTTGTCGCTGTCCTTGTAGGCAGCCTTGTAATCCCCTTCAGACACGATTGGTAATTCCTTACGAAGTCGAATCAAGTCTTGGTAGAAGGTGAAGATTGGGCCTGTTTTTTCGGTCTCAACGTTTATGGTCTTGTACGATTTACCAGCTTTTAGCCAAGGAGTACCTGTTGAGAAACCGGCATTTTCAGAAGCATCCCACTGCATGGGTGTGCGGGCATTGTCACGCGACTTGGCTTGGATAATCTTGAAGGCCACATCAGGTGTGTTTCCCTGTTCTAAGAGCATTTGGTAGGCATTAAGGCTCTCGACATCGACATAATCATCCATGCTATCGTAGTCAGGGTCAATCATACCGATTTCCTCGCCCATGTAGATATAAGGCGTACCGCGGGACAAGTGGATAGAGGCTGCTAGCATGGTTGCTCCTTCCTTGCGGAAATTCTCCACATCGACAAAGCGGTTGAGGGCGCGTGGCTGGTCGTGGTTGTTGTAGAAGAGGGCATTCCAGCCATTGCCGACAGACATTTCCTCGCCCCAAGTGTGGAAGAGGCGCTTGAGTTCCTCAAAATCAAAGTCCATGATGGTCCATTTTTTACCATCCTTGTAATCCACCTTGAGGTGGTGGAAATTAAAGGCCATGGACAATTCCTCACGCTCAGGAGCCGTGTACAGAATGCAGTTTTCAATGGTTGTGGCAGACATTTCGCCAACGGTCATAAAGCCTTCTTCCCTTCCAAAGGTGGCATTGTTCATCATGCGGAGGTAGTCGTGGGTGATAGGGCGGTCGGTATAGGCAGGTTTGCCGTCGTTAATTGGGCAGTCCACCAAAACTTCGTCCTTACCAATCAAGTTAATGACATCGAAGCGGAAGCCTTTGACACCCTTGTCTTTCCAGAAGTTGACCACCTTGAACAGTTCTTCGCGGACATGAGGGTTTCGCCAGTTGAGGTCGGCTTGGGTCACATCAAAGAGGTGGAGGTAGTATTTCCCAGTATCGCCAAAGAGAGCCCAGGCATTGCCGCCAAACTTGGAAACCCAGTCGGTTGGCTGGTCACGTAGGATAAAGAAATCTTGATAGTATTTGTCGCCTGCTAGGGCCTTTTGGAACCATTCATGCTCCGTTGAGCAGTGATTGAGGACCATGTCCAACATAAATTCAATACCCAGCTCTTTACCGACAGCCACCATTTCTTCAAAGTCAGCCATGGTGCCAAAATCAGGATTGACAGCTGTGTAATCAGAAATGTCATAGCCGTTGT
The DNA here is from genome assembly GCF_043674215.1 of Streptococcus sp. A22. Lineage (NCBI taxonomy): Bacteria > Bacillati > Bacillota > Bacilli > Lactobacillales > Streptococcaceae > Streptococcus > Streptococcus sp. A22. The sequence continues at coordinate 27,195 of NZ_JBIMJQ010000022.1, read as the reverse complement.
CCCTTTGCGGACTTGGGTAGAAGGGATTGAGCCAAATCATATCAATGCCTAGCTCTTTTAGATATGGAAGTTTTTCAATAATTCCTCGTAGATCCCCGACACCATTTCCGGTCGTGTCTTTGTAAGATTTGGGGTAGATTTGATAGACGACTTTACGTTTGTCAATGGTCATGATGATAGTACCATTTCCTTTCTCAAAAATGATGTAATCAACGGCAAAGAGTTGGGGTTACCAACTCTCTACACTTATATTGTTTTATGCTTTTGTTGCTTTCAAGATAGCTTGGCCACGTTCTACTGAACGAGGAAGGCTTCCAAGAACCTCTGTATTGAAATCCGTTTGGTTGGTCACGATAACTGGTGTTTCAGCGACGAGACCAGCAGCCTTGATGACATCGATGTCAAAGCTAATCAATTTATCGCCAGCTTTTACCTTGTCACCTTGTTTGACGTGAGCTGTGAAGCCTTTACCTTCCAATCCGACAGTATCCATACCGATGTGCATAAGGAGTTCAACTCCGTTTGTAGCAGTGATACCAACAGCGTGGTTAGTAGGGAAGAGGACAGATACTTCACCGTCAACAGGTGCAACTAAGATGCCTTCGCTAGGATCGATAAGGACACCTTGTCCCATGACCCCAGATGCGAATACAGGGTCAGTTGCCTGTGACAATTCTTTTGCTTGACCAGTTAGGGGGCTGATCAATTCGATAGCAGAACCAGTTTCAACGACAGTTTCAGTTACGACTACAACTTCTTCAACAGTTTCTTCTTTTTTTGAAAATGCACCTGTACGTTTGAAAACAGCTGTCAAAATCATTGGGACAACAATCGCAACAATCATTGTCATAAAGAATGCACCCCAGTATTCAGCCTTGATAGACAAGATACCTGGAAGACCACCGATACCGATAGAAGCAGCTTGGATGTTGAAGGTTACAGAAAGTAGGCCAGCGATACTTGAACCGATCATAGCCGCTACGAATGGGTAAACGTATTTCACGTTAACACCGAAGAGGGCTGGTTCAGTAACACCAAGGTAAGCAGAAATTGTTGCAGGAAGAGAAACTTGAGCTTCTTTTTCATTGTGACGGTTCATGAGGAAGTAAGCAAATACCGCAGAACCTTGAGCAATGTTAGAAAGGGCAATCATTGGCCAGAGACCAGTTCCACCAGCATCCGCAATCAATTGTGTATCGATGGCGTTTGTCATGTGGTGAAGACCAGTGATAACGAATGGCGCATAAAGGGCACCGAATACCGCACCAAAGAGCCATTTCAATGGACCAGTCAAACCAGCTAATACAACTGTTGACAACCATTGCCCGATTGTCCAACCGATAGGACCAAGGACAGTGTGAGCCAAGATAATTGCTGGAAGAAGTGATAGGAATGGTACGAAGATCATTGAGACCACTTCTGGAACAACCTTACGCCAGAAGATTTCTAGGTAAGACAGTGCCAAACCGGCAAGGAGGGCAGGGATAACTTGCGCTTGATAACCGATACGAGCAATACTAAATGCACCGAAGTTCCAAGACTAGTCGCTGGCAATGGTTGCTGCATCTGTACCAGGTACAGCATAAGCGTTGAGCAACTGTGGAGAAACCAAACAGATACCAAGGACGATACCAAGGATTTGAGAAGTTCCCATTTTACGAGATACAGACCAAGTGATACCTACTGGTAGGAAGTGGAAGATGGCTTCACCTGGCAACCAGAGGAAGTGGTTGACACCATTCCAGAATGGTGATACTTGAACGATAGTGTTCCAGATTGGTTTACCACTTGCGTCAAAGAGGAGTTCTCCATCTTTCATAGCTTGACCAAGTGCTTCGATTTGTACGCCTTCCAAGACGTTACGGAAACCGAGGATCAAACCGCCGACGATAAGGGCTGGGATGATCGGCGTGAAGATTTCCGCCAACATAGTCATAACACGTTGGATAGCATTTTGGTTACTTTTAGCGGCTGACTTAGCAGCTTCTTTTGATACGCCTTCAATACCAGATACCGCAGTAAAGTCATTGTAGAAGATTGGTACATCGTTGCCGATGATAACTTGGAACTGACCAGCGTTGGTGAAGGTTCCTTTTACTGCTGGAATATCTTCGATGACTTTTACATTTGCTTTTTTGTCATCCGCAAGAACAAAGCGCATACGTGTTGCACAGTGAGCAACTGCGTTAACATTTTCTTTTCCGCCAATAGCGTCCAAGAGCTGTTTGGCTTCTTTTTCAAATTTTCCCATATATTTTTCCTTCTAGATGGCTTATGGAATCCGTCACCTTATATTTTTAGACATCTCCCAAAAGTATGTCTTTTTTAAAATTTGTACGAACAAATTTTGTTTACAAAGACCATTGTATCCGATTTCAAAAAATATTGCAAGCGTTTTTAACATTTTTTTATAAAATTTCATAAAATTTCATAAAATTTCTGTTATACTAGAGTAGTTGTATGATAAAGTGGCTACAAATTAAGGAGACATCATGAAGAAATACCAGGAAATTTACAATGACTTAAAGGAAAAAATCCGTACAAATACCTACCCTGCTGAAACCAGTCTGCCGACCGAGCAGCGCCTGCAAGAAATTTACGGTGTCAGTCGTGATACTGTCCGCAAGGCCCTGTCTATGTTGACAGAAAGAGGTATGATTCAGAAAGTTCAGGGCCGAGGTTCCCTAGTTCTCAAGCAAGAAATGCTGAATTTCCCTGTTTCTGGTCTGACTTCCTACCAGGAATTGGCTGAGTCTTTGCAGCTGGAGACCAAGACAGAAGTAGTCAGCCTGGATCAGATTGTTATCAGTAGCAACTTGGCGAATTTGACTGGGTTTGAACCCCATAGCAAGGTCTGGAAAGTTGTCCGTACACGTTCTATTGATGGCAAGGTGTCGGTTGTGGATACTGACTACCTGTCTGCGGATATTGTGCCGACCATTACCAAGGAAATTGCTGCATCTTCCATTTACAATTATCTGGAGAAGACCCTCAAGCTGGATATTGCCTATGCCCAAAAGGAAATTACTGTTGAGCCGACCAGCCGTGAGGAGCGAGAGCTCATGAAAAATGAAGATGACTATCTGGTCCTCATCAAATCCCGCGTCTATCTGGGAGATACCAAGCAATTCCAATACACTGAAAGCAAGCACAAAATCGACAAATTCCGCTTTGTAGACTTTGCGCGTAGAAAACACTCTATATAGTAGGAATTGGCGAAAATAGCCATTTTGAGGTATAATAGGAAGCGAGGTGTACAATGGCAAATCTGAATCGATATAAATTTACATTTGGTGAAAAACAATTAACCCTGACGACCGAGCATGACAATCGTTTTATGACGGAAGTGGAGAAGCTAGCCCAGGAAAAATACCAGGCCATCAAGGAGAAAATGCCCAAGGCAGACCCTGAAACCCTGGCCTTGTTGTTGGCTATCAATTCCCTCTCAGTCCAGCTGACCCGCGAGATGGCCTTTGAAAAGACAGAGGCAGAATTGGCGGCCATGAAAGAAAAGGTCTTAAAAAAGAACGTGACCCTGCTGGACCTAGATGAGCTTGAGGAGTAGACATGGTATCAATTGCAATTCTTATCCTCCTAGCCTGGAGTTTTTATATCGGCTATAGTCGAGGACTGGTCCTTCAAGGCTTTTACGGTGTGTCTAGCCTCTTTGCTATCTTGGTGGCGGCCTTGACCTATAAGAAGTTGTCAGGGATTCTCTATCTATGGGTACCCTTTGCCAATGCAACCCAGGGTAGCTTTAACTATTATTTTGATGAAAAATACCTGTTTGATTTGGACCAGGTCTTCTATGCAGGCTTGGCCTTTCTGACAGTCTATCTCCTGGTCTATGCCATCATGCGTTTTGTTGGAATCTTTGTCCACCTCTTGGAAGCCTACAATCCTGATACAATCCAATCAAACCTTATCAGTGGTGCCATTGCGGTAGTGGTGGCCTTGCTTTCTCTGCAAATGGTCTTGGTCCTGGTGGCGACTATTCCTGTGGACCTTGTACAGGAGCAACTCCAGAAAAGTTTCCTAGCAAATCTGCTAATCCAGTACATTCCGACGGCTCATTTTTTCAAGGCTGTCTGGCTAAGTAATATTACAGGGTAGGGCAACCTACTCTTTTTCTAAGTAGGAAAGTATGAATCATAAAATTATTGAAACCCTTGAATTTCACAAAGTAAGACGAAAAATTGAGCCCTATCTGCTGACAGACCAGGGCTTGGACGAATTACGGCAACTGGAGCCCATGGTGGACATCAACCGTATCCAGCAGGCCTTTGATGAATTGACAGACATGGGGCAGATTTTTGTGGAAAATCCCTATTTCAGCCTGTCTGAGACTACAGACATCAATCCAGCCATGCGTCGTTTGGAGTTGGATACGGACCTCAATATTACGGAGCTCTTAGCTGTCAAAAAAGTCCTGGAGGTGTCCAAATCCCTCTTGGATTTTTATGGCAATCTGGAAAACATCCAGCTAAGCCAGTTGGACAAGCATTTTGAGAAAATCGAGCTCTTTCCGCATCTACAAGGCTCGCTCCAGTCCATCAATGATGCTGGTTTTGTAGAGGATTTTGCTTCTGAAAAGCTGGCGAAAATCCGCCGGAAGATCCGTGAAGCAGAGGATCAGGTCCGTCAGGTCATGCAGGATATTTTGAAGAACAAGAGCGATATGCTGTCAGATACTATCCTGGCTAGTAGGAACGGTCGCAATGTTCTTCCTGTAAAAAATACCTATCGGAATAAGATTGCAGGGGTTGTCCACGATATTTCCGCTTCTGGCTCGACCGTTTATATTGAACCACGGGCTGTAGTGAGTTTAAATGAAGACATTAGTCACTTGCGTGCAGAAGAACGGCATGAAATTAGTCGGATCTTGCAGGAATTGTCGGATATGTTGCGACCACATAGCGGTATTATTCGGAATAATGCTTGGGTCATTGGTCATTTGGACTTTATTCGTGGCAAACATCTTTTTGCGCGTGAGTACAAGGCGGTGGTTCCTAGGCTTTCTGATAAGCAGGATATTGCCCTGCTCAATGTCCGCCATCCTCTGATTGCCCAGCCTGTACCCAACGACCTTTATTTTGGTAGTCAGTTGACGGCTATTGTGATTACAGGTCCCAACACGGGTGGTAAGACCATCATGCTCAAAACCTTGGGTTTGACCCATCTTATGGCCCAGTCTGGCTTACCAATCTTGGCTGATAAGGGTAGTCGGGTCGCTGTTTTCAAGGAAATTTTTGCGGATATTGGTGATGAACAGTCCATCGAGCAGAGTTTATCGACCTTCTCCAGTCACATGACCCATACGGTAGCGATTTTGGCGGAGGCGGATCAGGATTCCCTCATTCTCTTTGACGAGTTGGGGGCGGGTACAGATCCCCAAGAGGGTGCGTCGCTGGCAATGGCTATTTTGGATGACCTTCGCCTGCGGGGGATCAAGACAATGGCGACTACCCACTACCCTGAGCTCAAGGCTTACGGGATAGAAACCTCAGGTATTGAAAATGCTAGCATGGAATTTGATACCAATAGCCTGCGTCCGACCTATAAATTTATGCAGGGTGTTCCTGGTCGCTCCAATGCCTTTGAAATTGCCCGGCGTTTAGGTTTATCGGATATCATCATCCAGTCAGCCCAGTCTTGGACCGATACAGATAGCGATGTGAACCGCGTTATCGAGAAATTGGAAAGTCAGACAGTTGAAAGTCGTCAGCGTCTGGATAAGATTCGTGATGTGGAGCAAGAAAATTACAAGATGAACCGAGCCCTTCGTAAGCTCTATGACGAGCTCAATCGTGAGCGGGAAAATGAGCTCAACAAGGCACGTTTGGAGGCCAAGGAAATTGTCGATATGGCATTGGCAGAAAGCGAGGATATTCTCAAAAATCTCCATGCAGCAGCCAGCCTCAAACCCCATCAGATTATCGAAGCCAAGGCCGAGCTGAAAAAATTGGCGCCTGAAGTGGTGGATTTGTCTAAAAACAAGGTGCTGAAAAAAGCCAAAATCCAGCGTGCTGCCAAGGTGGGTGATGATATTATCGTCACAGCCTATGGACAACGTGGTACCTTGACCAATCAACTAAAGGACGGCCGTTGGGAAGCACAGGTGGGCTTGATTAAGATGACCTTGACTAAGGAGGAGTTTGAGCTAGTTAAGGTGGAGAAGGCAGAGCAGCCTAAGAAGCGCCAGGTTCATACAGTTAAACGTGCCAATGTACGAGGACCAAAAGCCCGCTTAGACCTCCGTGGCAAACGCTACGAAGAGGCTATGATGGAATTGGATGAATTCATCGACCAGGCCCTGCTTAACAATATGGCCCAAGTCGATATTGTTCACGGTATCGGTACTGGAGTCATCCGAGAAGGAGTGACCAAGTACCTCCGTCGCAACAAGCAGGTCAAGGAGTTCGGCTACGCCCCACAAAATGCTGGTGGATCAGGCTGTACCATTGTGACCTTTAAGTAAGGAGCTATGAGTAACATTATGATTATCAGAAACTATCAAACCAGTGATGAAAAAGGCTGGGTTTATTGCAAGGCACTCAGCTACCTCTTTTCCCCATTCTTTGATGATAGAGAAACAGAGAAGCCCGAACTAATGACAGACGTTTATGACTACCGCGTGGAATGGGTGGCTGAAGTAAACGGACAAATTGTTGGTCTAATCGACATCGATATTTACACGGAAGAGTGCAGCCAGTCTTATATTTACGCACCAAGTAAGCGGACAGCTTATTTTACTAACCTAGCAGTCCACCCTGATTTTCAAGGTCAGGGTATTGCCCAGGCGCTTTTTGAAAAAGCAGAGCAGGAGTTGAGAGAGCAAGGTGTAGAGAAACTAGCCATCTTTACCAGAGAGGGAGATGTAGCCAATCACTTGTATCAAAAATGGGGCGGACAGCTAGTTTGCTCGGACTATCTAGTCGTCGGAGCACCCAAAGACATCCCAACCATCCGTTTTGGAATTGATTTAGAGCGAGGTAGATTGTCCTTTTCAGATATTGAAGGTCAGCAAGTTCCCTACTATTTGAGAGAAGGTGTTTATGTAGTCAGTGAAGAAGCTGGCTTGGGTCTCTTTGACATAGAAGATGCCTATCAAGAATTGACCTACGTGGTGGATTTGACGGAAAAAAGTTGAAAAGGTTCAACTTTTTTCTTTTGGCAATGAACCTGGCAAGTCAAAGGGATTATTAGTCCCCTCTGGTATCCTTACGGTCTAGTTTCACTTGTTCAATCTGCTTTTCAATTTAAGATATCCAAAGTATGTCTATTCAATTTCTTGCTCCGTAGCACCTACTCCGTCATCTTGTCCCGTTGCTACAACTGGATTTGACAGGAAGAACCATTTTCTATTTCACGCTTGCTCCCTGCGGTCTAGCTTGGCTTGACAATAGTCCGTTTTAAGTCACTATTTTTTCGACATGCCTATCTCCACTCTCATCCCGTAGCAAAAATTCGCATTCTCTCTTCATTTGGTGTAGAATGATAGTACCAAAATCAGAAATGGAGAAAATCATGGTTCAAGTTATTACAGATGCAAACTTTGAAGTTGAAACACAAGAAGGCGTAGTCCTTGTTGACTTTTGGGCACCTTGGTGTGGTCCATGCCGCATGCAAGCACCAATCTTAGAGCAATTAGCAGGCGAAGTGGATGAAGATGAACTGCGTATCTACAAGATGGATGTTGATGAGAATCCAAACACAGCTCGTCAATTTGGAATCATGTCTATCCCAACCCTTTTGTTCAAAAAAGATGGACAAGTTGTGAAACAAGTAGCAGGTGTGCATACCAAAGACCAAATCAAAGCAATCTTGGCAGAAATTGCCTAGCTAGGAAGGACTGAGAAAAGTCCTTTTTATCTATCAAAAAATAGATTGTTATAATAAAGTTACCTAAAAAACTGAGAGTGGAGAATATGAAAAACAAGTATTTTACAACCATGGAATACCGTGATAAGCTCTTTGAAGAGTTGGATTTACAGACTCGTGATATAGTTATCCTAATGTGTGCGATTTTTATTGCTTCTGTTGGTTTAAATATGAATAGCACGGCAGTGATTATCGGTGCTATGCTGATTTCCCCCTTGATGACACCGATTGTTGGGCTTGGTCTGGGCTTGGCGATTTATGACCTTGCCTTGATGAAGAAGGCGTTGAAGTTGCTGGCTGTCGAAGTTGTTATTAGCCTGCTGGTATCCAGCATCTATTTCTATCTTTCGCCGATTACAGTAGCCAGTACAGAGTTGACTGCTAGAATTTCGCCGACAGTCTGGGATATTATTATTGCCATTGCTGGCGGAATTGCTGGAGTGATTGGCAGTCGGAAAAAAGAGGCCAATAATATTGTGCCCGGTGTTGCCATTGCGACAGCCCTCATGCCTCCTATTTGTACAGCAGGTTTTGGCTTGGCTCATGGTAATACCCAGTACTTCTTTGGAGCCCTCTACCTCTTTTTGATCAACTGTATCTTCATCATGTTGACCACCTTTTTCGGCTCCCGCTTTATGATGCGACGGACCAAGGCAGTTGAATTGAACAAATTGAACCCAAAATTGAGATATGGTATGACGGCTCTAGTACTTGCCTTGACCATTCCGAGTCTGCTTTCAGCAGGAAATCTGGTCTTAGACTATGCCCGTAAGGATGCCATGAATCAATACATTAGCGAGAAATTTACCTCTCACACTATTCTTAGCCGGACTTATAATAAAACTAAAAATCAGTTGGAGATTACCATTGTCGGACAAGAACTGACCGAACAAGAATTGGAAAAATTAGTCAAGGAAAAGTCGAAATACGGATTAGAGAAATTGACGGTCAAGGTCAACCAGGTTGCCAGCTTGTCACAGGCAGATGCTAAGGAGGTTTACCAGTATATTGACCAGTATATTGAGCAAAAGTTGTCCAACACAGATACAAAAAATGAAGAAATTCAAGATGAGATAGAGTAGGCGGGAGGAATATGCGTCCTACTTTTAAGAATAGATTAGATGATATAGGAGGAGACAAACATGAAAGAAATTTACCTAGCAGGCGGTTGTTTCTGGGGAATGGAAGGCTACTTTTCCCAGATTGATGGCATTCTTGACACCAGCGTGGGCTATGCTAATGGGCAGGTGGAGACGACCAATTATCAACTCCTCAAACAAACAGACCACGCAGAGACGCTCTATCTAGCCTATGATGAGACTCGTATCAATTTGCGGGAAATTCTCCTCTACTATTTCCGCGTCATTGACCCCTTCTCTGTCAATCAGCAGGGACCTGACAAAGGTCGCCAGTATCGGACTGGTATCTATTACACAGATGAGGCTGATTTGCCGACTATCGAGCAAGTCATGACGGAGCAGTCCCAGCTCTTTGGCGGACGCCCCCTAGCCGTTGAAGTGGAGCCACTCGCACATTACATTCCCGCCGAAGATTACCATCAGGATTATCTCAAGAAAAATCCCCAAGGGTACTGTCATATCGATCTTGGGCAGGCAAAAATCCCTCTGATTGATGTAGCAGACTACCAAAAGCCAGACCAGCAAGTCTTAAAAGACAGCTTGACCGACCTCCAGTATCAAGTCACTCAAGAAGCTGCGACGGAAAGACCCTTCGAAAATGAGTTTTGGAATAGCGACCAAGCTGGCATCTACGTCGATATTACGACTGGCGAGCCGCTCTTTCTCTCGACAGACAAATTCGACTCAGGCTGCGGCTGGCCCTCCTTTACCAAACCAATCAGCAAGGAAGTGGCGACTTATTTCCAAGATAAGTCCCACGGCATGAACCGTATTGAAGTCCGCAGTCGGGCTGGTCATGCTCATTTAGGTCATGTCTTTGATGATGGACCACGTGATAAAGGCGGTCTCCGTTACTGTATCAACTCCGCAGCCCTTCGCTTCATCCCGAGAGAGGAAATGGAAGAAGCAGGATATGGACTGTTTTTGGACTTGTTGGGATAATTTTTTGAAAACTTGCTTGATTTTTCCTGAAAAATAGTCTAGAATAGAGCAAGATAAAACTGAATAACCGGTTGATATTGGGTAGAAGGGAAACTGACTGTTCAATGGACGGAACTCTGGAGAGACCATTTTGGCACCGAAGGGGCAAGGTAGTCCTGCTTGGAAAAGTAGAGCTACTGAAACTCTCAGGTAAAAGGACAGAGCGTTGAAAAAATAGGCTTTTTCTGTATTTTTCACGTTGATTCTAGAGGTTGAAGTGTTCAGCCTCTTTTTGTTTTTCCGGCAGCTTTATAGGATTAGGAATCATACTTAGGAGGAAGCTATGTTAGAATTGATGCAAAACATTAATAACCTTGTGTGGGGTCTGCCCCTCTTATTACTATTGGTCGGAACGGGTGTCTATTTTACCCTTCGGTTGGGAATCTTTCAAATCAGTAAGTTGCCAACGGCCTTTCGTTTGATTTTCTCCAGTGACCAGTCTGGTCAGGGAGATGTGTCCAGCTTTGCGGCCCTTTGTACAGCTTTGGCAGCGACAGTTGGTACAGGAAATATTGTCGGAGTTGCGACAGCTATTACTACAGGTGGACCAGGTGCCCTCTTCTGGATGTGGGTGGCGGCCTTTTTCGGGATGGCAACCAAATATGCAGAAGGCTTTTTAGCCATTAAATACCGTACCAAGGATGCCAATGGGCAAGCAGCAGGAGGTCCGATGCACTATATCACCTTGGGGATGGGACAAAAGTGGAAGCCTTTAGCAGTTTTCTTTGCCATTTCAGGAGTTTTAGTGGCCCTCTTGGGGATGGGAACTTTTTCTCAGGTTAATTCCATTGCCTCATCCATGTCTGCTAGCTTTGGTCTGGCTCCCCAGTTGGTCAGCATCGTAACTGCCATTTCCATCGCTTTCTTTATCTTCGGAGGGATTGAAAAAATCTCTGATGTTTCAACTAAAATTGTCCCATTTATGGCGATTTTGTATGTCTTGGCAAGTGTAATCGTTTTGGCTCTGCATTGGGATCAGCTCTTGCCAACCATAGCTATGGTTCTTACATCAGCCTTTACCCCAGCAGCAGCTGTGGGTGGCTTTGCAGGTGCGACCGTGCAACAGGCAATCCAGCGTGGGATTGCGCGTGGGGTGTTCTCCAATGAATCTGGTCTAGGTTCGGCGCCTATTGCAGCAGCAGCAGCTAAGTCAGATAATCCAGTAGAACAGGGCTTGATTTCAATGACGGGTACCTTTATCGATACACTCATCATCTGTACCTTGACAGGCTTGACGATTCTAGTAACTGGTCAGTGGTCTATAGAAGGGTTGGCAGGGGCTCCGCTCACTCAGGCAGCCTTTTCGACAGTATTTGGACAGCCAGGTGTCTTGGCCTTGACCATCAGTTTAGTTCTCTTTGCCTATACGACCATTCTGGGTTGGTCTTATTATGGGGAACGCTGTATTGAGTTTCTATTTGGAACCAAAGCCATCTTACCTTACCGTCTGGTCTTTGTAGCTATGGTTGCCTTAGGTGGTTTCCTCAAGTTGGACTTGATTTGGACCATCGCAGATATTGTGAACGGGCTCATGGCTCTTCCAAACTTGATTGCCTTACTGGCTCTCTCGCCTGTTATCATCAAGGAGACACGCCAGTATTTTGCAAAGAAGAAATAAGATGAAAGACAGTCATTTGGCTGTCTTTTAGGTTTTTATAGTTTTTTCTGCTATAATTATCTCATGAATGATTTTATTATCAAGTATTTTTCTCAATTTAATATTGAGGTCATTGTGACAGCAGGTCTAAATAAGGTTCTATCGCTAGTTTTACTCTTTGTTGCATTTTACATTATCAAGAAGATAGCCAAAGCTTCTGTGAAAAAGGTTTTGGTTCCCTCTCTAAAGGTATCTACACAAGACATTGGTCGCCAAAAAACGATTAGCCGTCTGGTGGAGAGTATTCTGAATTATTTGCTCTACTTTATTCTCATTTATTGTATCTTGAGCATTTTAGGCTTACCGGTATCTAGTCTTCTTGCAGGAGCCGGGATTGCCGGGGTAGCTGTTGGGCTGGGGGCACAAGGTTTTCTCTCAGACTTGGTCAATGGATTCTTTATCTTAATTGAACGACAGTTTGACGTCGGAGATGTGGTTAAGTTAACCAACGGTCCCATTACTATTTCAGGCACCATTGTGAGCATGGGTATTCGGACGACACAAGTACGTGATGCAGATGGGACCTTGCATTTTATTCCCAATCGTAATATCCTTGTCGTGTCCAATCAATCTCGTGGAGATATGCGAGCTCAGGTAGATATTCCGCTTAAATTTAACACCGATTTGGAGCAGGTAAGTCGAGTAATTGAGGAAGTCAACCGTAGAGAAGTTGGCAACTTTGATCAGATTACAGGTGTGACAGTTCTTGGACCGCAAAATACGACCAATGGTCAGTTTGTTTTCCGTGTCAATCTATTTGTAGCACATGGTCAACAAAGCAATATCTACCATCAATTTTTAGGATTTTATCAAGATGCCCTACGCCAGGCAGGCATCGACCTGCCTACAGCCAGCTTGAAATAAGGAGTTCCTATGCAGCAGAAAGATTTCGTCGTCGAAGACGGCTATATGTACTATCCTAAGAAAGCTCTCTACAAACAGCCCCTCTTTTGGACCACCATAATTGGCGCTGTAGCCAGTCTTGTGCTAGGGGTGACTTGCTTGTTACTCATCATTGGTCTTGGCTTTAGCGAGCTTTCTCTGGACCAGCCTTCTACGGAATTTGATAGCACCAGGACCTATCGAGAGCACGAGGTCGGAGAAAGTGTTGACTTTGCGGATGGCCTGCGCGTGACGGTGCAATCCATGGGACAAGACGACAGCGTGGATCTGGTGGATGATTATTACCCTTCGGCCTATGTGGTAGATTTGGAAGTGGAAAATCCTGGTCAGGAAGATATTTACTTTGACGAATATTATTTTAACCTGATTGACCTTTCAACGGACTTCCCTTTGACCCTGGACTTACGGACCTATGATGTCAATCTGGCTGAGAAAATAAAGGCCGGTGAGAAGATATCTGTCCGTCTTATCTATGGTTTGGACGGTGAGACCAATCTTGGTTTTGTCTATGATGATGTCATGTGGACGGAGCAGCTGATTGGCCAGGGGATTTGATACTCTTCGAAAATCATCTTATCCGTTGTCAAGAGCCTTGGTGAGTGAAAAGATCCGGGGGAGGTTTTCAGCCTGTCGCCTTGAAACGAGAGAGCGACAGAGTTCTACCTTCGGCATTTTTGAGGCGAACAAGTTCGCTCTATTTCCAGCCTTCAACTGTTCCCCAAACAGTTGAAGCTGGGCTAGATTGATTTTCATTGAGTATGAGTAAAGCGGGTAATTAACATAAAATTATATGTAAGTTAAAAAGCTGAAACTTCAGCTTTTTTTCAGTTCTTTCTCAAAACTCTCCGACCTTGCTTCTACACTAATTTCTTCGAGTGTCAGTGGGTGGGTCAGGCTGAGGCGGGCTGCGTGGAGCATGAGGCGGGGAGCGCTGACTTTGCTATAGAGTGGGTCGCCAATGAGGGCATGACCGTGGTGGGCTAGGTGGACGCGGATTTGGTGGGTGCGTCCAGTTTCTAAGCGACAGGAAATCAGGCTGTTCTTGCCGACTTTTTCCAGTTGTTTGACATGAGTGACAGCCTCCTGACCCTTGCGGTGATCGACCAATCGTTTCCTGCGATCATGACGGTCGCGCCCGATTTTGTCTGTAATGGTCCAACTCTCCTGCTTGAGATGACCTTGGCAGAGGGCTAGATAATCGCGATAGATGACCTTATCCTCTAAGAGACGGTTGAGAATGGGCAGGATAAAGGGATTTTTGGCAAAAAGAATGGCTCCGCTGGTCTCCATATCCAGCCTGTGGACCACATAGCAGGTTTGACCGACATAAGCTGATACATGGTTGAGCAAGGCGATTTCCGTCGGCTCATTGCCGTGGGTCTTCATTCCTTCGGGCTTGTTAACGATAATCAGATGTTCATCTTGATAGAGCTCTTCGACCAAGTCTGCCTGCCCCATAGGAATCGTCTTTTCCGGATAATCTTCCTCATCAAAGGTCAATTCTAGCAGGTCACCGGGAGCAATGGAACTCTGCCAGTTAACGGTTTGCCCATTGACGGTGACGTGTTTTTTGGTGCGGAGGAAGTGGCGGATTTTTCTGGGAATGAGAAAATAATCTTCCAAGACTTCTTTGACAGTCAATTCTGGAAAGGCTTGGGGAATGCGAATGTTAATTTTCATCATAGGCTGGTTGAGTGTTTTGGTTGCACTTTTTCGTTTGGATTGATGTAGTTCATAGCATTGTTGACGGCAGTCGGAGCCTCGCCAAAGCCAGTAGCAATCAGGTCAACCTTGCCTTCGTAGTAGCAACAATCGCCGATAGCATAGACGCCGGCCTGCGAGGTTTCCTGTTTGCTGTTGACTAAAATGCGGTGACGATGCAGGTCTAATCCCCATTCTTTCAGGGTTCCGACCGATGATTTGAAACCGTAGTTGACAAAGAGGTGGTCGAAGTTCAGGGTGAGCTGGTCCTCGCTCTTGACCTTGTCGAAACGAATAGCAGCAGCTCTGCCATTTTCCCCAGAAAGTTCCTTAGGAACATAGGGAGTGTGGATGGCGACGCTAGACTTTTTCAGGTCCTCGACGCTGTGCTCTAGGGCACGGAAATTGTCGCGTCGGTGGACGATGCTGGTGGTTTTGGCGATTTTTTCAAAGGCCAGAGACCAGTCAACAGCGGAGTCGCCACCACCCAAGACAAGGACGTCCTTGTCTGCGTACTGCTGGATATTGGACACATGGTAGTGAACGTTTTCATAGCTGTCAGCTCCGTCAATCTCCAGAGGACGGGGCTTGAAGGCTCCGCCACCCATGGCGATGATGACCGACTTGGTCTGGTGGGTGTCCTTGTTGGTTGTCAAAGTGATGACTTCACCCGGTTGGATAGCTATCAGGGTTTCATTGAGGCAAATAGTGGTGTCAAATGGGGCTAACTGGGCAAGCAGGTTGTCCGTCAATTCTTGACCAGTCAGGCTTGGGAAGGCAGGAATGTCCAGGATGGATTTTTCAGGATAGAGGATGGCGGGTTGTCCACCGAGTTGGGGCAGCGAATCAATCACTTTGACTTTGGCCTGGCGCAGATGGGCGTAGAAGGCAGCAAAGAGCCCAACAGGACCACCGCCGATAATGGTAATGTCGTAGATTTCAGTCATAGTCTTTTCCTTATCAATAGAGAATAGTCCTATTCTACCATATTTTCAGTCCTGAGACCGATTTTATGGGCTGTCACAGTTCAACCAAAGGATTGGTAGCTGAAAAATTTGGGCCGATATAGTATAATAGTCCAAAACTAGAGAAAGAGGAGGGGGCATGGACAAGGACGATTTGCAGTTTGATCCCATTGAAGTACCAGAGGATTTTGAGTCTCTGGACCAGACCAAGGCCTATACTAGCGACCAATTTACAAGCGCAGAGTCTGACATGGGAGAAACGAAAAACATAGACCTGCCATATTTAGAAAGTGGGAAGAAAACCAAATTTAGCCGTCGCTCAGCCCGGGGCAATCGTGACAGGTCGGATAAACCTAAAAAGGAAAGTCGGATTCCAGAGCCTGTTCGCAAATTTTGGCGCCGTTACCAGCTGACTAAAATTCTGCTGATTATTCTGGGTGTTTTGATACTGACGGTGGGAGGCTATCTCTTCTTCCTAGCCAAGACCGCAAATGTTGGCGATTTGCAGGAGGCCCTCAAGGCCAAGACGGTTATCTATGACAAGGACGGTTTGGAAGCTGGTACCCTGTCGGGGCAGAAAGGAACCTATGTGGAGCTGGATGCCATTTCGGATAATCTGGAAAATGCCGTCATCGCTACGGAAGACAGGACTTTTTATGAAAATTCTGGTATCAACTACAAGCGGACCCTACTGGCCTTCCTCACCTTGGGCCGGTCTGGCGGTGGTTCGACCATTACCCAGCAGTTGGCCAAAAATGCCTTCCTGACTCAGGACCAGACCATTAGCCGGAAGGCGAGGGAGTATTTCCTGGCCCTTGAAATCAATAAAAAATATAGCAAGCAGGAAATCCTGACCATGTACCTCAACAATGCCTATTTTGGCAACGGGGTCTGGGGGGTTCAGGATGCTAGTCTCAAGTATTTTGGGGTTAATGCTAGCGATTTGAGTCTGGAGCAATCGGCTGTTTTAGCCGGCATGCTCAAGGGGCCTGAGATTTACAATCCTTATTATTCCATTGAAAATGCGACCAACCGCCGTAATACTATTTTGCAGGTCATGGTGGATGCCCAGTTTATTGATCAGGCAACTGCTGATGCAGGAATGCAGGTGGACGTGGGCAGTCAGCTCTACGATGCTTATGCGGGCAAGGCTAGCAACTATGCCTATCCCTCTTATTTTGATGCGGTTATTGCAGAGGCCATTGACCGATATGGATTGAAAGAAAGTGACATTATCAACAACGGCTACCGGATTTATACGGAGATGGACCAGACCTCTCAGGCTAATCTCCAGGTGATTTTTAATGATGAGAGTCTCTTCCCGCAGTCTGCCTATGATAGTTCCTATGCTCAGGGGGCAAGCGTGGCCCTGGATCCGTCTACAGGTGGCGTTCGAGCGCTGGTTGGGCGGGTTAATTCATCCGAAGATTATGCCTTCCGTAACTTCAATTTCGCAACCCAGGCCAAGAGAAGTCCGGGTTCGACCATCAAGCCCTTGGTTGCCTATGCTCCGGCAGTGTCGGCAGGCTGGGAAATTGATAAAGAGCTGGACAACCACACGACGACCTACGGGACCTATACCTTGCAGAATAATGACCTGTCTACATCGGAATCTATTCCAATGTACCAAGCCTTAGCCCTGTCTTACAATTTGCCTGTGGCATCCATTGTCGACACCTTGGGGATTGACACCGCCTTTGAATACGGGAAAAAATTTGGCCTGAACATGAATAAGGTTGAAAAGGTACTAGGAGTGGCTATAGGATCTGGTGTGGAGACCAATGCCCTGCAAATGGCCCAGGCCTATGGTGCCTTTGCCAACCATGGGACCATGAAGGATGCTCATCTGATTAGCCGTATTGAAACGGCCAATGGCAAGGTCATTGTGGACCACCGTTCTCAGTCGACCAAGGTGATCGATAAGTCAGTGGCAGACAAGATGACCTCTATGATGCTGGGAACTTTTACCAACGGTACAGGGGTCAATGCGGATGTCTACGGCTACAATCTAGCCGGAAAGACGGGGACTACCGAGACCAACTTTGATGTCTCTCTTATCAATGACCAGTGGATTATCGCCTATACACCTGACTTGGTTATCAGCCAGTGGGTTGGTTTTGAAAAGACTGACGAGACCCACTATATCGATGCCAATAATTCCTGGAAGGCGCCTGTGCTCTTCCAAACAGTTGCGGCCAATCTCTTGAGTCAGACCAGCGGGACACCATTTACAGTGGACAATGCTTACGCCATGAATGGCATTGTGCCTATCAATCAAGTGGAGACAGGACCGACAGAGCCGGTCATCAGCCCAGAGCAAATCCAGGAAATCAGTGACCGAGCAAGACAGCTTCTAGAAGAAACCAAGCAACAAATCATTGATGCCCAGCTACCTGAGCGAGCACGCACCCTCATAGACAATATAAGAAGTTGGTTTGAGTAGTTGTCAAATGAGCTAAAACATGATAAAATAAGGTTTATTGGAGGGCTATATGGCACTAAAAAAAGCAAGCCTAGCCTGTACAGTTTGTGGATCTCGTAACTATTCAATTTCCCTATCGAGCAATCCCAAGCCAACACGGTTAGAAGTAAATAAATTTTGTAAACACTGTGGTCAGTATACGGTCCACAAGGAAACTAGATAGGAGTAGCAGGTGAAATTCGTCGCAGATATTTTCCGTATTTTAAAAGACACTGCCTGGCCAACGCGCAAGCAGAGTTGGAAAGATTTCTTCTCAGTCGTAGAATACACAGCCTTCTTCGTGGTACTTGTGTATATATTTGACCTCATTTTGTCCAAGGGCTTGATGAGCTTGATCAATCTTTTCTAGTAAAATACTTGCCATTTGTAAAATGGAAGTGGTATAATAAAGAAAAGCGAAAGCCTTCGGGCTTTTTTTAGCGTCTTCAATACAGCTTTCAAAAGAAAGGAACGACTATGTACGATAGTTTTGATAAAGGCTGGTTTGTTCTACAAACCTATTCAGGATACGAGAACAAGGTAAAAGAAAACCTTCTCCAACGTGCGCATACATACAATATGTTGGAAAACATCTTGCGCGTGGAAATCCCAACCCAGACGGTTCAGGTAGAAAAGAACGGCGAGAAGAAAGAAGTGGAAGAAAACCGCTTCCCAGGTTATGTCTTGGTAGAGATGGTCATGACTGACGAGGCATGGTTCGTGGTTCGTAATACGCCAAACGTTACAGGTTTCGTGGGTTCTCACGGTAACCGTTCCAAACCAACTCCACTCTTGGAAGAAGAAATCCGCCAAATCCTGGTATCTATGGGACAAACAGTCCAAGGAGATATCGATGTCAAGGTGGGCGACACAGTCCGCATCATTGACGGTGCCTTCACAGACTACACTGGTAAAATCACTGAAATCGATAATAACAAGGTTAAGATGGTTATCTCCATGTTTGGTAATGATACCATTGCAGAAGTGAATTTGAGCCAGATTGCAGAATTATAATATCCATCAGACAGAACAGTCAACAACTGTTTTGTCTTTTTTATTAAAAATACTTGACCAGTTAACCATTTTTGTGTTATAGTTAACTGGTTAACGAAAAACAAGGAGAAATCTAATGAAGTGGATGAAATATCTCTTTTTATCACTCATGCTACTAGTCCTCTCGGCCTGTGGCCAGCAGAGCCAGTCTAGCCAAGTCCAATCTGGCCTGCGGATTGTGACTTCCTTTTACCCAATTTATTCACTGGTTAAGGAAATTTCTGGTGACTACAATGACATTCGTATGATTGGCTCTAGAAATGGGATTCATTCCTATGAGCCCTCGCCAGCAGATGTCAAGGGAATATACGACGCAGATGTCTTTATCTACCATTCTAAGATTTTGGAGTCCTGGGCCGGTCGCCTGGAGCCGAATGTGCAAGGTTCCAAGGTCAAGGTCCTGGAGGCCTCCAGTGGTTTAGAGCTACAGCGAGTTCCTGGTCTGGAGGATGTGGAGGTGACAGAGGGCATGGACGAGGCCAGTCTATACGACCCCCATACCTGGTTGGACCCAGTTCTGGTGGGGCAGGAGGCGGTCTTGATTGGTAATTTACTGGCTGAGGCAGACCCTGAGCGGGCTAGTTACTACAACGAAAATGCCAGCAAGCTCCAGCAGCAATACCAGGATTTGGCAGACAAATACAAGCCTATCTTTGAAAAAACAAGATCCAAGACCTTCGTCACCCAGCACACAGCCTTTTCCTATATGGCTAAGCGCTACGGCCTCCAGCAACTGGGCATAGCTGGTGTGTCAGAGGAAGAGCCTAATCCACGAGAATTGGCAGAAATCAAGGAATTTGTCGATACCTACGATGTCAAAACCATTTTTGTGGAAAAGGGCAAGTCAGACAAGCTGGCCCAGACCTTGAAGAGCTCCACAGGTGTTGACCTGAAAATCTTGGACCCGCTTGAGGCAGATCCAGAAAACAATCTAACCTATCTGGAAAATCTAGATGCCGTCTTAGACACCCTCGCCAAGGAATTACAGTAAAGGAGAAAACATGAAAAACAAGAAATTAGTTGGTTCAGTAGCCGCCCTGGTTCTGGGCATGAGCATTTGTAGCTACCAGCTGGGACGTTACCAAGCCACGGAAGACAGCAAGAACCGAGTAGCCTACATCGAAGACAGCCAGACAGAAAAGAGTATGCTGGCTGAACAGTTGACGCCAGAGGAAGTTTCTGCCAAGGAAAATATCGACGCCGAGCAGATTGTGGTCAAAATCACCGACCAGAGCTATGTGACTTCTCACGGTGACCATTTCCATTACTACAATGGCAAGGTGCCCTTCGACGCGATTTTCAGCGAAGAGCTGATTATGACCGACCCAGCCTATGTCCTCCAAGACAACCACATTGTCAATGAAGTCCAGGATGGCTATGTGATTAAGGTAGATGGCCAGTATTACCTCTATCTCAAAGATAAAAAGCAGCAGAAAAATGTGCGGACCAAGGAGGAAGTTCAGAGACAGAAGGGGGTATCCTCTTCGGACAAGACCTATCAGGAGGCTGGTGGCGGCCGGACAGCAGATGGTCGCTATAAGACCGATGACGGCTATGTCTTCAACCCTACTGATGTGATTGAGGACACGGGAGACGGCTTCATCGTGCCTCACGGTAGCCACTTCCATTTTATTCCTAAGAAGGACCTGTCTCCGTCCGAGTTACAGGCAGCCCAGGCCTATATTGACGGCAAGTCCTCAAACAAGGGTCAGTCGACCAAGGACACTTACCCGTCTCAGGGCCAGACTGGCTCGACCGCCCTTTCAAGCCACTCAGGTCAAGATTTGAACAGCCTCTTGGCCCAGCTAGATGCTACACCGCTCTCCCAGCGCCATGTAGAGGCCGACGGTCTGGTCTTTGACCCACGCATGATTAGTAAAAAGACCGCTGCCGGCGTCATCATCCCCCACGGCGACCACTATCATTTCATCCCTTACAGCCAGATGTCGCCACTGGAGGCTCGGATTGCTCGGATGATTGGGGAAAATAGCAGAGCAGGCTCAGGGCATACAGCTGCCCAGCCTACGCGGACTGACTATCCGACAGGCACAACCCAGCCAGCCACACCAGCCAATCCCCCTCATCAATCCCAGCCAAGTCCTGCACCAAAACAAGGTCCTACTGATTCCCAAGCCACTAACCAGCCATTTGTTACCTATCTAGGTCGTCGCATCCCTGCCTACGGAAAGGGATTGGATGGCAAGGTCTATTTCACCAGCGACGGCTACACCTTCAGCAAGGCCAGCATCACATCTGTTGATGACCAGGGCTTGATTGGTAGCCACGGTGACCATTTCCACTATGTCGGCTTTGGCGAATTAGAAGACTTTGAAATCAAGCAAGTCGAAGAATGGGTTCGGGAAAAGAAAGGCTTGACAGGAAATACTAAGCCTGCTAATAAACCAGCCACTCCAAAACCAAGTCAGCCGACGGCGCCGACACTTCCAGTCCTGCCAAGCCAACCAGCTCTTCCTGAACAACCGGCTCAACCAAGTCCAGTTGATACGAGCGTAAACAAACCAGTCTTTGATCCGCAAGCCGTGACTGGCAAGCAGCTTGAGGCAGGCAAGGTCTTCTACCAAGTTCAGTTGGACGGCAAAAGCTACCGTTACAGCCGAGATGAATTGGACCTGATGAAAATTTCCTTTGCAGAATTGCGCCTGATGGAACTGGACAAGGACTACCGCTTTGACACGGCTCCACAGGTTGCTGGAGATTTGGCACCAGCTATGCACGTCAGCATTGACAAGATCCCAATGAAGGGAGCCAACGCGACCTACGATACAGGCGAGTCCTTTGTCATTCCCCATATCGACCATATCCACATCCTGCCTTATAGCTGGCTGAGCAAGGAGCAGATCGCGACCATTCGTTACATTATGCAGCACCCAGAGGTTCGTCCTGCAGCTTGGACCACAGCAGGTCATGGCGATGATGTCATGGATCCAAATGCCCTGAAACCGATTGCCAATGCGACCGACCAGGCTCAGCGTACCGGCCTGAAAAACTGGCAGATTATCCACACGGCTGAGGAAGTGGCAGTAGCACGCGCCCAGGGCCGCTTTGCTACCAACGACGGCTATATCTTTACCCCAGAGGACGTCCTGGATCCGGCCAGCTTTATCTTCAGCGGCGCCTTCAGCCTGCCACGGGCGACCGGTGGTTCCCTCCGATCTATCGCCAAAAAAGAGCTGTCAGACCAGGAGTTGGCGGCAGTCCAGGCTCTCTTGGACCAGTGTGATGCAGAAATACTGGCTAAAAATGTTACACCGATTGAAAAACGTGAAGGGTTGAAAAACTGGCAGATTGTTCACTCTGCAACAGAACTGGCTGAAGCTAAGTCTGCAGGGAAATACACAACAAAAGATGGCTATATTTTTGATCCAGCAGACCTATTAGATCCCAAAGTGAAAATAGGTACGGATAACTATCGCATCCCACGTGTAATTACAGATGGTTACCGTCGGATTAACAAGAGTGATTTGAATTACTTAAGCGAGCTAATCCCAGCAGAGGCTATGGTGGCTCAACGTGAGAAATCTAATTCTAGTTCACCGTCAACACCTGTACCAACTGAAACAGAAGCAAGTGCAGGCGAGACAACAACGCCAGAACAGCCGCAAGTTGCCAAAGAAACAGCAGAGGAAATTTACAACCGAGTTGAAGCGAAGAAAGTCGTTCCTTTCGAAGCACTGACCTACAATGCTGGCTATGCGACCGAAGTACGCAACGGGACTCTGGTAATTCCGCATCAAGATCACTATCACTATGTATCCTTTAAATGGTTTGACCAAGGTAGTGCAAGAAGTCCTGAAGGGTATAGTCTAGAAGATTTCCTAGCAACAGTTAAATACTACATGACTAATCCACAAGAACGCCCAGTTTCAGACGATGGCTGGGGAGTATTTACACCAAATACACCATCTGAATCGACAGAAGAAATAGAGACGGAAGAAAGTGATGAAGAAATTATTTCTGAGGAAACTGAGGAAATTGACGAGTTTACAGAAGAATTAAAACGAAGAGCAGAAGAGTTTGGCATGGACTTCAAAACCTTTGAACAAAGTCTGGTCACACTCTCAGACCGTTACAGAGTTTCTTTTGAAGCTTTCGAATATGATGCAGCAAGCAAAGTTGTTCGACTTGTAGATAAGGATGGGGTCAAACGGACCATCTCCCTTCCAAGTTTAGAAGAACAAGTATAGTAAACAAAATACCTGTAGCGCTGAGCTCTGCAGGTATTTTTTACAGAAAAACGATAAAGATTATCTTTGACTATTTGCTTTTTTTAGCGTAAAATAGAAAGGAAAGACAAAAAAGGAGAAAAGCCTTGGAACTTAACGTATTTGCAGGACAAGAAAAAAGCGAACTTTCCATGATTGAAGTAGCTCGTGCTATTTTGGAAGAACGTGGACGTGACAATGAAATGTACTTCAATGACTTGGTCAATGAAATTCAGAATTATTTAGAAAAATCAAACAGTGAGATTCGTGTAGCCTTGCCAACTTTCTATTCTGACTTGAATGTGGACGGTAGTTTCATTCCGCTAGGTGAAAACAAATGGGGTCTTCGTTCATGGTATGCCATCGATGAGATTGATGAGGAAGTTATTACTCTCGAAGAAGATGATGAAGATGCGCCAAAGCGTAAGAAAAAACGTGTCAATGCCTTCATGGATGGTGATGAGGATGCTATCGATTATGGCAACGATGATCCAGAAGATGAAGATAGTTACGAAGACAAGCCTGGTTCAGAATACGATGATGAAAATCCAGATGATGAGAAGGATGAAGTAGAATCATACGACTCAGAAATCAATGAAATTATCCTCGATGATGAATTGACGGATGATGAAGAAGTTGATGTCGGTGAAGAAGATGACGACTATTCTGACGACGAGTCGACAGAAGACTAAGTTCAAGATTGACAAACGCATCGAATTGAGTTAGTATATTATCGGGCACCTCTTTTGAGGTCAGGGCTCCCTAGTTGATAGGGAGCTATTTTTGTTTTTTCTTCATGTTGCTTACCCCCTCCATGCGACATGAGCAGAGGAAAGGAGTTTGCATGACAAAATATATTTTTGTAACTGGTGGTGTGGTTTCGTCGATTGGTAAAGGAATTGTGGCGGCAAGTCTGGGTCGTTTGTTGAAAAATCGTGGTCTCAAGGTGACCATTCAGAAATTTGACCCCTATATCAATATTGACCCAGGGACGATGAGCCCTTACCAGCATGGTGAAGTGTTTGTTACGGATGACGGTGCGGAAACGGACTTGGATTTGGGACATTATGAGCGGTTTATTGACATCAATCTTAATAAATATTCCAACGTGACAACAGGGAAAATTTACAGCGAAGTCCTTCGAAAAGAACGCAAGGGCGAATACCTTGGGGCTACTGTGCAGGTTATTCCACATATCACGGATGCTTTGAAGGATAAGATTAAACGCGCTGCTCGGACAACAGATGCCGATGTGATTATTACAGAAGTCGGTGGAACTGTCGGTGATATTGAAAGTCTGCCTTTCCTTGAGGCTCTGCGTCAGATGAAAGCAGACGTGGGCGCGGACAATGTCATGTATATTCACACGACGCTCTTGCCCTATCTCAAGGCGGCTGGGGAAATGAAAACCAAGCCGACCCAACATTCGGTCAAAGAATTGCGCGGATTGGGCATTCAGCCCAACATGTTGGTCATTCGTACAGAAGCGCCAGCCGGCCAAGGGATTAAAAATAAATTAGCCCAGTTCTGCGATGTGACACCGGAGGCGGTTATTGAGTCACTCGATGTGGAGCATCTTTATCAAATTCCGCTCAATTTACAGGCCCAGAATATGGACCAGATTGTCTGCGACCATTTGAAATTGGATACACCGCCAGCGGATATGACAGAGTGGTCAGCTATGGTTGACAAGGTACTCAACCTCAAGAAA
Source organism: Streptococcus sp. A22 (assembly GCF_043674215.1). Classification (NCBI taxonomy): domain Bacteria; kingdom Bacillati; phylum Bacillota; class Bacilli; order Lactobacillales; family Streptococcaceae; genus Streptococcus; species Streptococcus sp. A22. The sequence goes on along the minus strand of NZ_JBIMJQ010000022.1, from coordinate 2,520 downwards.
AACGTTAAGATTGCTCTTGTTGGAAAATACGTCGAACTCCAAGATGCCTACATTTCAGTTGTAGAAGCCTTGAAACACTCTGGCTATGCCAACGATGCTGCGATTGAGTTGGATTGGGTCAATGCCAACGACCTGACAGCAGAAAATGTAGCTGACCGACTTGGACAAGCCCAGGGAATCATCGTACCTGGTGGCTTTGGTCAACGCGGTACCGAAGGAAAAATTCAAGCCATTCGCTATGCGCGTGAGAATGATGTGCCTATGTTAGGCGTCTGCTTGGGCATGCAGTTGACCTGTGTGGAATTTGCTCGCCACGTTCTTGGATTAGAAGGAGCCAATAGTTTTGAGTTGGATCCAGAAACCAAATACCCAATCATTGACATCATGCGTGATCAAATTGGTGTCGAAGACTTGGGCGGCACCCTCCGCCTTGGCCTCTATCCAAGCAAGCTCAAACGAGGCTCCAAGGCTGCTGCAGCCTATGACAACCAAGAAGTTGTCCAGCGTCGCCACCGCCACCGCTACGAGTTTAACAATGACTTCCGTCAGCAATTTGAAGAAGCTGGTTTTGTCTTCTCTGGTGTATCGCCAGACAACCGCTTGGTTGAGATTGTTGAAATTCCTGAGAACAAGTTCTTTGTGGCCTGTCAGTATCACCCAGAACTCCAATCTCGTCCAAATCGTCCTGAAGGACTCTATACTGCCTTTGTCACAGCTGCAGTTGCGAATGAAAGCAAATAAGTATTGACAAGCGCATTTGAGTTGAGCACCCTTAGGATGCTCAACTTTTTGGAGCAAGGCTTGACGAATTGGTGGATTCTGTTAGTTTTTTAATATGTGTAATGAGTGATCTAGGAAAAGGAGGGAGAAGAAGTGAGGAACCTTCATTTTATCGCGACATTGGTGGCGATTAGCTTGGTAGCAGGATTAAACGTGCTCTTTAACTACCAGATAGCAGGAATAACCGATAGTTTAACTAGTGGGGATAGGGCTGGTTTTATGGTACAGATTTGGCAGTTGCTTGCGATTTTATGCTTGATGCTGCTAGCAGAGTTTGTTCGTCAAGTCTGCAATCAGCGATTTTTGAATAGGGTTGGTTACAAGATTCAGGCTACTCTAGTCAATCGTTTTTTGCAGGGGCCCAGCTTGCTCAAGCAATCAGAAGTAGCGGAACGGGTTTCAGCTATTCATAATGATAGCGAGATGGTCAAGGAACTCTACTATGATACCCTGTTTTCCCTCTATCAAGGAGTGGTGTCCTTCTTGTTTGCCTGTCTGGCTCTCTTTGGTTTGGATAGCCAGGTATCCATAGCAATCCTGCTTTTGACCTTGGTACCGATTGGGCTACCCTACCTTTTTCAAAATAGTCGGCAAAGGGTTCAGGAGGCCATCTCGCGGGAGAAGGCTGTCTATCAGATTCTGCTCAATGACCTCCTTTCAGGTCTAGCCATTATCAAAAATGCCAATCGTAGCCAGTATTTTTCTGACAAGACAAATGATCAATACAAACGAATCTATCAACTGGAAGACCGGAGGGCTTTTCTGTCAGCCTTGTTGAATGTCCTATCTGGTTTGTTCTTCTATCTATTGACGGTTCTGATTCTCTTTTTGGGAGGTCAAAGGATTTTGGCAGGTCAAATGACAGTAGGAGCCTTGGTGGCAATTTATAGTATTTCTTTAGAATTGACCATGCCGATTAGTTTGATTGCATCGTCTATCGCAGATATGGCTTCTGTTCGTAATCTACGTGAACAGCTCTTAAAACAGGAATCAGCTCCGCCTTTTTCCAAAAAAATCAAACACCCATTCACCTCTCTTCAGGTGCGCAATCTTTCTTTTTCTGTAGAGGGAACTCCCTTGTTTTCGGGGTTGAGTCTAAACTTTGAGCCTGGGAAGAAGTATCTGATTCAGGGAGAGAGCGGCGTAGGTAAATCGACCTTAGCTTACCTCCTGATGGGACAAATGGGTCAGGGTGATGAAGGGGTCTATCTGAATGGGCAGCCTTTGAAGGAAGTGGTAGAAGAGGTGGTTCAAGCTAATCTTGCCTTTCTGCCACAAAAAGTGAAACTCTTCCATGCCAGCATCTGGGAGAATATTAGTTTGGGAAGGGATATTGACGAGTTGGAGGTTCTTACTTGGTTGCAGTTGGTAGGCTTGGGACAACGTTTTGCAAGTCGTCAGCAGTTGGAAAGTGAGCTATTTGATGCAGAATCAACTCTTTCAGGTGGGCAACAACAACGCTTGGCCTTGGTGCGGACCCTCTTGCTCCACAAACCTGTCTTGCTCCTAGATGAATCCCTTTCAGGTTTAGATGATCGGACCTTTGCCATGGTGGAACAAGCCCTGCCTGACTTGGAGAGGACAACGGTCATTCATATTAGTCATCGTTCATATCATGAGGCAGACTATGATCAGATAGTGGTGCTGGAGAGAAGAAAGTAATAAATCCCGCGTTGTAAAATGAAATGCAACAAAAAAGACATGTTCGTCTGATATACTAGAATTCCCCAACTCAGTATA